>CAJUHO010000030.1 GCA_910586195.1 uncultured Bacilli bacterium | reverse complement strand
TTTAGTAGAATATAACTTTTTCTTACCTTATCATAAAGGATTTACCTTTATGAATTTTTATTTACAAACAAAAAAAATGTAGAGTCCTCTGTCTTTGCTCACAGATTTTCTACATTTTTTTATCATTTTATATACTCTCATTCCCACCTAATCAATTTTATCCATTAAAACTTTCTTATTTATCTTATTACTTCAAATCATCAATATACTTCTTTAATTGTTTCGAATTTGGTCCCAAAATTATTTTTAATTGATTATCAATCTCTACAACTCCCTTAGCACCTAACTTTTGAATACCATCTTTATTCGCTTTACTAATATCCTTTAAAGTCGCTCTAAAACGAGATAAATTAATCTCTGTTTCAATAATGTTTTCCTTTCCCCCTAAATATTCCACTAATTTGTTAAAATCAAGCTCAGCATCCTTTTTCGTAGCCTTTAAAATCGCAAGCAAAATAATTAATAATACAACTATTATAATTACATTTTCCATTTTTATCACCACTATCATTATATCAATAAATTTATAAAAAAGAAAGAAATTATTATTTTCTAATACATATAATTATATAGGTGTTCATAAGACACAAAAGATATTTGTTAGAATATCCTATATTAGAAATAGATAGAGGAGAGATAATATGTCTAAAGAAAAAAATGATAATTGCTGTTTAGCAAAAATACTAAAAGTAATTGACATTCTACAAAAAAATGCTAGTGATGATATATGCGTCGAAGAAGGTTGTACAAAATCTTACCTAGGTGAGAGAACTAACACTTTATGCTATAACACACGTCCTATTACATTATACACCAAAGACAATAGTCTATTTACTTCTACTTATGAAGTAAATGGAACAACAAATACTAGTAGTGTCTTTCGAGTAGAAAATGTATGTGGATGTTGTGCAACTTTGCGTGTTTTAGCACCTAGTGCCGAAGACCCTGCAACGCCATATCAAAAAACTAGCAGTTTTGTAACTGTCAATCTCAATTGCATTTGTGCCCTAAAGTGTCTAAGTGACATTAGACTTGACTGTATCTAGAAAGGAGAATATTTGTTATGTGTGATAAAAAAAATGAAAATATTGAATCTTGTGAATGCTTACATGACATTCTAGAGACGATTGTAAATCTTCAACATCATGATCATCCAAAATGTAGTGCTACAGGTTGTGATAAACCTTACTTAGGACCAGAAAAAAGATTTACTTGCTATAATACACGTCCTATTAGCCTATATAACTGTTGTACTGGAAATATGTGGAGTTTCCCATATACTGTCAATGGAAATACCGGAACCAGCACAGTCTTTCGAGTAGAATCCTTAGATGATTGTTGCTGCAGTTGCCGTATTCTTTGTACAACTGTAGAAAATGGTGTAACAGTATATAATGCAACTAATGATTTCGTTACAATTAATCTAGATTGTGTAGGCGCTATCAAGTGCTATGCTGACACTTACATTGATCTTTGCTAAAAAAATTGCATTTTTGCAATTTTTTTATGACTTTTTTTCAATCTTTATAATATCTGCTATCGGTATTATATTATTATCAAAAGTAATAACAGCCCCTTTAGATTTTGCAATTAAGCTAGTATCATATATCTTTTCTTTTGTATGAATTATAAGATTAATATTAAAAGAATATGTTGGAAGTGCAAAAATCTCATCAATAATATTTGTAACACTTTTAGAGTCCTGATATATATCTATATTTTCTCCTTCACTATCCGTATTATTTTTTCCATAATATACTTTGGTATTATTATGAATTTCCTTTTCAATAGTATTTTGATAAATTTTTGGTAATTTTGCCAAAATTTTCACCCCTTTTCATAATATTTTATGTTTTGTGAAATAAAATTTGCAACTTTTTGATATAATAATTAGTAAAGGAGGAATTTTAATGTTAGTTAAGAAAAAAATCGATTTAGGAATTATAGTTCCTCTATTATGTTTTGCTGTTATTAGTCTTATAACAATCTATAGTGCTTCTACCTATATTTCAGCAACCCTTGGAAATTTAGCACTGAAGCAATTATTATGGTATTTAGTAGGAATGGTACTAGTATTTATTTTATTAAGAATAAAAAATGATTACTTATATCGAAATGTCTGGATCTTATATGGTATTTGTAATTTTCTACTATTCCTTCTTTTGTTATTTGCACCAGAAATTAATAATAGTAAATGTTGGTTTGTTATCCCTGGTATTGGTAGTTTCCAACCTAGTGAGTTTATGAAAATCATTCTAATTTTAACTTTAGGAAGTATGGTTCATAACTACAAAATGAAGTATAGTAATCCTTCTTTAAAAGAAGAATTTCTTTTTCTTTTAAAGACACTCGCCGTCGTAGCACTTCCTAGTATTTTAACTTTTCTAGAACCAGATACAGGAGTCGTTATTATTTATTTAATAATTTATATTAGTATTTTATTCTTATCAGGGATTCGTACTCGTTGGTTTGTCCTAGCTTTCTTAGGAATTGCTGTTTTATTAGGAAGTATTTTAGGAATTTACTTTTTTCAAAAAGATTTATTTATTAAATTTTTTGGTACCGATTTATTCTATCGTCTAGACCGAATATTTGATTGGAAATCTGGTAGTGGATTGCAGCTTGAAAATGCAATGGCAGCGATTGGAAGTGCTGGACTTTTTGGTCATGGTTTTAATCATACACCAATCTATTTTCCTGAATCCGGAACTGACTTTATTTTTGCTGTTTTTGCATCTAATTTTGGTTTCATTGGTGCTTTTGGTCTAATTCTATTAATCGCTTACTTTGATTTAAAAGTTTTATCTCTTACCAAACGAAAGATTAGAGATACCGACAAATATGTATTAATAGGCATTTTAGGAATGCTTGTATTTCAACAAATTCAAAATATGGGAATGACTGTAGGACTATTTCCTATTACAGGTATTACACTCCCCTTTATTAGTTATGGTGGCTCTAGTCTTCTATCTTACATGGTAATCATCGGAATCATATTAAATATTTCCTTAGAACGTCCTCATCATTATAATTACAAATAAAAACTCCTTATGGAGTTTTTACTTTTAACACTTCTTCATAAACCTCTTTTAATTGTTCTCCTACCTTTTTAATATCACGACTTTGAGCTACTTTATATCCCTCCTCTACAAGGGAAGGCAACTCCTTATTTATTATCTTTTTTATTTTTATTTCAAAGTCATCTACATCTTTTGCTTTATATATATTAACTCCATCTTCTAACCATTCATCAAATACTGGAATATCTCTTATAATAGCATCACACTTCATAGCACATGCTTCCATAGCAGGGATACCCTCTGTTTCTTCCAAGGTTGGAAAAATGTATAAATCCGCTTCGTTTAAAGCGGAACGAATCATAGTAGGTTCCACATAACCTGGAAACATTAAATTAGGAAGATTTATATTTAATACCTTTCTGATTTTGTCAGGAACTACTGCTTTATTTAAATGACCAAACCACACAAACTGATACTCTGGCATGCGACGTGCAAGTTCTACAAAATCTAGTATTCCTTTACGTTCAATGTATAGTCCAATTCCCACAATGACAACATCATCTTTTTTAAATCCATATTTCTTCCGAAAAATTTTTTCTGCTTTACTAGGAGAAAAAAAATCTAAATCTATCCCATTAGAAATAGCGGTAATTGGTTGTTTTAATCCATAATTTTCAAGCAACCTTTTGGCATATGGCGTAGGTGTAATAATATAATCCCCCTGTTTATAGCAAGTAGTAATCCAAGTTCTAAATGTCGGTGCTATCTGATTGGATAAAACAAAGGAATTACGAAAATCCTCTTCTGTAGAATGTGCATGATAAACTACCTTAATACCTTTATGATGACAATAACGTGCTAAAAAATAAGAACGAAGTCCATACAAATTTAAATGAACAACATCATAGTCATCATGGGGATCTAGCGTATAAGAAACATGAGCACTCTTTAGTGCCTTTTGTTGGTGCTTTATTGCTTTTCCAATTCCTGCTTTAGCGACAATTTTTTCTACTTCAGTATAAAGCAATACCTTCATGAGTTCACCTTCTTTTTATTATAATATCACAAAAATTTGATAATGACAAAATTATTGTTCTTCCTTCAATTTAGGAATAAATAATCCTGCATAAAAATACTGCTTATTATTTTTTATATAGAAAATTTCTAGAATAGAAAACAAAATCGCTCCAATAAAATTAGCAAATAAATCCTTCATAGTATCTATAATTCCAACATCTAAATAACCACCCTTTATTACCACTTTACTTTTATAATTATTACTATAAATAATCGTTTGATTAATGTTATCGATTATAACTGGAACGTTATCGTTATCTTTATTTAATTTTACGGAAGAAATTTTATTAACAATAAAATCCTTTTGCATATCCTTATTAAAAAAATAATCTCCAGAAAATTCAAAAAACTCCCAAAATACACCAATAGTCATTGAAAAACATAGCGATACAAAGATAACAAATATCGACGTTAATGTTGTATAGGCCTTATTAGAATGGTTTAAAATATTAATAAAGGAAAAACCAATCGCTGCGCATAAAAATCCATGTATCGTATGCAAGATAGTATCCCAGTGTCTAATCATAGCATAAAAATTACAAAGCTCTCCCAAAATAGTAGTAGAAAAAATAAAGAGAAAAATCATAATTTCCAATGTGTTAGGAAGTATTATTTGGGACTTTTTATCTATAGTATATGGAATAACAAATAATACAATAGTAATCAAACAATAAAAGACATTTTGATAATGATGATTATAAAGTTGTATCATCATAGAAATAAATACTAATAATTGTAAAATAATGTAAATAGTTACCTTTAGTTCCTGATTTTGTTTAAAACAGTTTCTTATTCTTTGTAACATAACTCACCTCTCTTTATCATTATACTATAAATATAACAAAAAAATATTGACTTTTAAAATTTTTCTATGATATAATTAATCTGTTAGTAAATTTTATGGGGAATTAGCTCAGCTGGGAGAGCGCCACGTTTGCACCGTGGAGGTCAGGAGTTCGATCCTCCTATTCTCCACCAAATTGATAGGGAATTCGAATATTTCGAATAACAATAGAAAGCACACTTAATAAAAGTGTGTTTTATGTTATGATAAATATATTAAGATAACATACATAAAATAAAGAATTAATAAATACATCGCATCAACCCTACCTCTTTTATATAATGCAAAACAGTATTTAGAAGAGGACAGTCGATGAAAAGGTATGAAAGCAAAAAAATGGAATTCCATATTGCAATAAAGTAAAAGCGCTAAACAAAAACAGATGATTTTATATCAAAAGACTGTCAAAGTTTTATTATTGACAGTCTATTTTTTTATCTTTATATAAACTCTATAATTTTATTTTTGTTCCATATAACTTTTTAATAATAAAGACTCATCCAAAGGATTATCCATTACCTTTAAAAATTCATCTAACAAATTAAGTGGTACTGCACTGAGTGCTAATAGCCTCTTTCTCTTCTGTTTTCTTTCTTCCTCTGTCATATTATCCTTCATACGCTGACTATCCCTATTTTCCAATCCTGACTATTATCTCTAGATTTACCCATAATATCACCTCAATAGTCTCTATAATAATAAGGTTAAAAATATCCACGAAGTATAATATAACTAATCTCGAAATATTCTATAAATAATTTCTGGATAGTTTCCCATAAAACCGAGTTTTTCAAAAGTTTCCTGTAAGTATGGTGTAGATTTTTCGCCAAGATAGTGTTCATAAAGATAAGAAAGATAATAATCGGAGTATACATAGATTATTACATCTTTATTATTTTTTAATAAGGAATCAATAATAACATCATTTTGAATACTAGCTAGTAATACATAATAATCTACATCAGCAAAAGAAAAGTCACTACCAGTAAATGCAAAACCAATTTTATAAGATGGCAAGAGCTGTTTTAACATAATAGCAAGACTTCTGTTAATACTATGAATATAAATTTTTAAGTTTTTATATAAGTCAATTACCTCTTTTAACTCCATAATATAATCATGCGTTTTTTCTGTTACTGCCTGAATATTATCATCACTTAAAATTCCAGCATTATAAGGTGCGAGGTTTAGATATAAATCTTTTTTTACAGAACTTTCACTTAAGTTTTTTAGTATTTCTGATAATAATGTAACCTCATATCCTTGTAACTGCCCCAATGTAGCATTATTAATTGTATTTGTAATAGCAACTCCTGTAGTTGGAGCACTGTATACTACAATTTTATTATCTTGTGTATAAGTCACATTTAAACTCATAGCATCTATGAAATCTCTTTTCAGACTGTTTTCTAAAAATTCTGAGGTCGTCAATGCATTATTTTTTTGTGCTATAATTTTCATATTTTCACCCACTCTATCTTATTCGCGATAATTATATTTATACCAATAATGAGAAAGTCAGATTAGCAATAAAAAAGACATAAATCATCTAAATGTCCTTTTGTTCGCACATCATTTGATTTACTTCATCACCTTCTCTTCTACTGCTCATCATATCATATTGACTTACTTTTAAATTTTTTTTCTAAAGCCTCTTTTTCCGTGTAGTACCTCCTACTTCCCTTTACAGTATGATAATAATCTCTTCTAAACTCTTCTACATTTTTTACTTTGCATCTTTTTTGAAAATTATCATTATTTAAATATCTTTCTAATAAAAATTTTTCCTGATAAAAACATCTTTTTTGATACTCAGTATAAATTTTAAATACCAATAAACACAAAAGTAAAAATATATTTAATTTCATATGTAGAAGAAAAATAAAAAACAAAAAGAACACAAAGAGTAAGGAAAGAATCAAGGAATATAAAAAACTATTTTTATAAGAGAAGAAGTAAGAAAATATGATATTTATTAGTTTCCCACCATCAAGAGGATATATAGGAAGTAAATTAAATATTAAAATATTAAAATTATAAACTAAAAACATATTTTGATATTGTAGTGGCAAGTAATTTTTTATAAGGAACATAAAAATTATTTGAACAAGGGGCCCCATTATTAAAATTAAAAACTCATATTTTAATGGAATATTAATTTTTGCTTGAGTTTTCGATACTCCGCCAAAGGGATAAATACAAATTTTATTAACAGGAACCTTTAAAAAGACAGCACATAAAAAGTGTCCCAATTCATGAACCATTACAATCATCATTAATAAGATAAAAGGCATAAAAGCGCCCATTAAAATAGACAATATAGCAAATATAAAAACAAAAGGACTAATAGATATAAATTTAAATGTATTCTTTATAATTTAAATACTTCCCTTCCTTTTGAAAAACTAAATATAATTTATTGGATTTTACTTGTCCAATTAAGGCTCCCTTTTTTACATAGTCATACATTTTAATGTCCTTTGCTTCTATATTACAGTACCATACATCCACACCGTCAATTTGTTGGATAATAATCGTAGTTCCATAGTCCTCTTTTTCCCCCATAAAAACAACAATTCCACTTTCTAATGCTGGTGTCAAGTACTCTTTTGATACTTCCAATTCCACACCATCTTTATAAAGATTACTTTTTTTATAATCTAATTTTTCACTAAAAACAGCTTCCTCTTCTGGCACAATTTTATCCACCGACAAAATTGATCCAAAGTATTTTTCATAAATTTTCTTTGCTTCTGTAAATTGCAAGCTTTCATTATAAACCTTATCAATTAATAATTTTTTAAATTCTTTATTTTCTTTTACTAGTATTAGTGTTAATAAAAATAAAATTACAGTTATCATAATGCGACTTATTAAGCCACGTACACTTTTCTTTAGTGTCCTTTTCACCTTTCTATTTTTTTGGCTGTTTTCATATTCGTAGCGATTCATATTCACGCCTCCCATAAAGGATATGCCAATAAAAAAAGAAATATGCAACTCTTAATTAATAGATAAGAATTGATATTTCTTAAATAACATACGAATTAAAAAGAAGCCTAATTCCAAATAAAGAATATTTATAAGCATTGTATGTTCTACTAAATATAGAAAATCGTAGAAAGTAACAGGTACTATTTGAAAGGCCACCATAAGCATAGTACTAAAAGTCTGATAACAGACTACTAGGATTGCTCCTTCTATTAAAAGCATAGCATAATTGGTATCTAAATATTTATGTAACAAAACAACTACCCAACCTAATATAATAAATAAAATAGCGTGATAAAATAATAAATTAGTATAGAGAAGATCATAGATGAAGCCAAAGATAATTATCACATAAAAGTATTTTTTTCTATCTTTCTTTTTAAAAAAAGAATAAATTAAAAATAAAGACATGACTGTAAAAAGAGGAGTGAAATAGGAAAGATTTCCTACTGTAAATGGTAAAAAGTTAGATAAAATACCATCTAGAAACAAAGATACAATGAGAAAGGCAAAACTAATTCCCATCATTCACACCCCTTAATACTGTTACGTAATGTATTTCATCAAAATTTTGTTTTGTTTCAACATATAACGTTTTACTTAAATCATATTTATCATGAACAATACTTTTTACTGTTCCAATATAAATACCCCTTGGAAACATTCCACCTAAACCACTAGTTTTAATCACGTCATTTTCTCCTACATCACTATTTTTATCAACACCCGTTACTTTAATAGTACCAGTTTTCTTATCATAACCATTTAATATTGCAAAAATATCACCATTATTAGTCGTTACTGAAACCGAAATTTTATAATTTACATCATTAGACGTAATTAGTTTCACTTCACTAGAAGTGTAATATACCTTAGAAATTTTCCCTAATAGTCCTTCACTAGTAACTACTACCATATCTTTTTTTATTCCATCTTTTCTTCCCCTATCAATTGTAATATTCTGTAACCAATAACTACGATTTCTAGATAATACCGTTGCATTAAGAGGACTATATTCTGTCAATGTTTTATTTAGCGCTAAAGATTCCTTTAATTCTCTAATTTCTTTTTCCAAAGCTTCATTTACATTTTTTTGAATTAAGTAGCTCTCTGATTGATCCACATTTTTTTTGCCATTTAGAGCGGTAAAAGGATACATTACTATTTTCTGAATTGTTATAGCAGCAGTCTTAAATAAATCCTCCACTACTGTAATCTTTCTAGTAACCTGTAAAGAAAAAGTTAGAAGAATAATAGCAAGTGCTACCAAACTTACAATAACCCCTATCCTTTTTCTCTTATTTTTCTTATTTTTATGAAACATAAACTCCTACCTCCCTAAACTCAAAATTTATTATAGTACAAAAAACATTTAGATACAACTATGATGTCTCTCATAAAAACTATAGTATCCCTGTTCTGTTACAATAATATGATCTATTACAGGAATCCCTTGCATTTTTCCAATCTCTGTAATATTTTTTGTAAATAACATATCTTCGTGACTTGGATTAATATCCCCTGATGGATGATTATGCATACAAACAATGGAAGAAGCGCTCAATAAATAGGCCTCCTTAAAAATTTCTCTTGGATGCACTACACTTCTATTAATAGTTCCCATAAATAATAATTTCCTTTCAATTAACTTTTGCTTATTGTCAAAATATAGGCAATAAAAATATTCTTGATTTTTATTTACAAACAAATAAAGATTGTTATGCCATATCTCTTTTGCTGTGGTCATTTTTTTACCCACCAGACTATCTTTATGAAACCAGATTCTCTTTCCAAGTTCAACCGCCACTAAAAGTTCCATGGCCTTCACTTTTCCAATTCCTTTTATTTCTAAAAGAGATTGTATCGTAGCATTAGACATTTTAGTCAAATTTTCATATCTATTTAAAAGTTCCATGGCCAAGGTATTCACATCCTTGTCCTTTGTTCCTGTCTTTAAAAGAATTGCCAAAAGTTCTTTATCACTTAAATTAATAACTCCAACATTTATTAATCTTTCACGAGGTCTTTCCGATGCAGGAATTTCACTTATTTTATAATACATAAAAATCACCCTATTTTATTATTGGCGATTTATTTAATTTTTCTGTAAAGTTTGTTCATAATTCGCTAAAATAACTTCGTTAATAGATATAATTTCTTCTTCTTTTGTCGTTTTAGCAAGAAGCATATCAAACTGTTCTAAGTTATTTTTAAATTCCGAACTCACAACTGGAATACTTTTCTCATAAATATCATATCCCATTTTTTCATAAAATTTCTTTAATTTTTGGGCATTTTTCTTCTCTTTCGTAATTCCTACATAAACATAAAACTTATTATCTTCTTCCACCACTACTTTTGGATCTATTCTTTTCGTATTTTCCTCCATATTCTCTTTATTTGTATAAACACCTTGTTGTAAAAATATAAAGTCATCATCAGCAAAGACACTTTTTGCATTTGTCTCATTATAAAAATAATGTCCAATAAATGTTCCCAATATAATTGCCACTACTAAGAAAAGTAAAAATCGTTTATTCATTATTATCACCATTATCATCCTAACAAAACAAAATAGCAGATTTTGTCGAAAAAGAAAAAAACTGTAATATTTTACAGAATTTTAACTTCTTATTTTTTCTTTGTTAAGACATTAGCTTGCCCTTTTTCATAAAAGCTAGTTGGCATCCCAACAATTCCTTCTTCTTTTAATTTACTTTCTAAATATTTTAATGTATCTTTCAACTCTCTAGAAATATAGCCTTGCGTAAGTCCAAAACTGTCAGCTATTTCTTTTTGACCTTGAGCTTCTTCATCTGCAAAGCCAAAATATCTCATAACAATTTGTTTACGTCTTCCTTCTGATAATTCTGCAACTACCTTTCTAACAACTTTATAAGTTTCTTGTTCATCATTATTAAATTCAAAATTATTATCACATAATTCTGTTAATTCAATTTCACTTAAACTCACATGATTAAAACCTTTATTATTAGATTTTATAAAGCCCAAAATTTCACGATAAATAGAAACTCCAGCATAGGAAGCAAACTCAACGTTTCGATTTATATCAAACTTATCAATACTTTTTATTAATCCTATGATTCCAACAGAAACTAAATCTTTTATATCACAAGGATTACTACTAAACTTTCTAGAAATTAATATTACAAGTCGAATATTATGAATAATAAGTTGATTTCTAACTTCATAATAATTAGCATTCAATCTTTCGAAGCATATTCTTGTCTCTTCACCACTTAATTTTTTGGGTAATAAATTGCCGTTTAAAAAGACATCATAGTCATAATTACTATCTTTATTTTTCATAGTACTTCTCCAATCTAGCTACTCAAATAGCGAAATTCATTTTAATATATAACGCTTAAGATGTCAAATATTATTCAAATTTTCAACTAATTTCATTTTTTAAATTTCTTCTATTCTTCCTTTCTCTATTCGATATACAACATCACATAATTTTTCTATATCCTCTTTCATATGAGTAGCAATTAAAATAACTTTTCCATGTTTTTTCTCATCGATTAAAATATTTCTAATTTTTTTGGCACTATTTTCATCTAATCCATTAAATGGCTCATCTAGCACCATCACTTTAGGATCTTCCATTAATACTTGCGCAATTCCCAACTTCTGCTTCATTCCCAAAGAATACTTGTGATATTTTTTATCTTTATCCTCCATTAAATCTAACTTTTCCAAAATTTCATCTATTCTTTCTTCTGATATTTTATTTTGTATAGATGCTAATAAGGATAAATTATCTCTTCCCGTTAAATCCGGAAGAAATTTGGGCTTTTCTATTAAAGCTCTTGTACTAGGTGGATACTTTTGCTCTTTTATAATATCTATCTGATTAAATAATATACATCCCTCTGTCGGTTCACAAAAAGCACATATCATTTTTAATAAAATACTTTTCCCACTTCCATTTCTGCCAACAAATCCATATATATGTCCCTCTTCAAAAGTTAAATTTATATTTTCTAAAATTATCGTATCTTTAAATTTTTTTACTACATTTTTAACTTCAATTTTCATCTACATCTCTCCTATCGACTGCATTATTTTTGGTCTTTTATACTTTAGCATTAAAGTAGTTATGATATAAATTAATAAAATAAATATACAAATGATAACTCGACATAAAATAGAATTTAACTGTACTATATTTTTAGGAATAACAATCACTAAAAACAAGATGAAAGCAATTAACAAACCTTTTTTCTTATTTGCTAATATAAAGATTATGTAAAGTAATATAAAAGTACTTTCTACAAAACATAAATATAATATATCTGTAATAAATAGTAAGATTATATTGTTATCAAACAAAGCACTATTGCATAACAATATCCCCCCTATAACAATACTATATTGAACTATTTTTAAACAAAAAGTTAATATACTTATACATATAACTTTTCTACAATACCAAGTATTGATACTCATTCTTAGAAATATATTATCCACTTGATATTGTAAATCTTTTGTATATAAATCTATCGATAAAAATACAAAAAAGAAAATATTATATAAAAAATAAAGTGGTTCAATTCCCAAAAGCTGTTCTAAATTTATATTAACTGGTATTATGCTAACTACATTATCGTAGATATTAACTCCTCTATCATATCTCATTATGAACATGCCGAATGTCAAAAAGATAAATATAAAAATTAATTTCATTCTTCTTCTAAAAAGATAATTGATATCATTTAAAATTATGTACTTCATATTTCTTCCTTTTCTTCATCAAAATAAAATTTAATACTAAAATAATAGTTTCTAATATAAATAAATATAAAATAGAATTACACACTTCGATAAAAAAATTTGTATATCGCCTCATATCGAAATAACTCCATGGTGCTAAAGAAAAGTGATATATTTTAGTTAAATCTGTTTTATTAGACAAAATAAGACAACAAAGAACTACTGTTAAAATAATAGATAGTTCATGTCTTCTTCTATTTAGTAATAGTACATCTATTTTGGAAAAAATAATAATAATGAGGAAATATCTTAATAAATAAAATAATATATATATCCAATCTTCCACATTTCTATAAACGAAGTATTCTAGCTTTCCAAAATTACCTGCTTTAAAAAAGATTAAAAAAATAAAAAGTAATATCATAAATAAAAGGATTAAAAACAAATTTGAAAAAACTACAATTCTAACAGTTTCCTTATAAGCCTCTTTTTTTGTTCTCATTCTTATTAAGTAAAAATCAAATTCGTGGGAAAACATATAATATACATAATATGTATTTAATGTTAATAACACAATAACTAAAATATTAAAAATAGGAAAAGAAAAAGTCACCATTAAATTATCAATTATTGTTTGAGTTCCTGCACCTAAGATAGCCCCTCCATAGAGTGCTAACAATAATGCCAAAAAATAAATTCCTTTAAAAAAATTTTGTTGCGTAATATAATTAATTATTTCTACTCTTCTATGCAACTTGCTTCTCATTTTCTAAAAGTGTCCTTTCTTTATCTTTATAGCTTATTTTCGTTATAATATATATTATAATTGAAAATAAAAGGGCAACAAAAACAACTCCTATTAAAGAAATGCTATCATCAAAAAACCAATATCCTGATAAAGCAAAATAATCTGTAAGTTCCCTAATTCCTAAAATTTTATTAATAATAATGGCATATAGAAATACGTATATGAATATAACAATTGCTAAAGAAGAAACATATCCCATGATAATAGAGACTAAAAGGTTCTTATTCTTCTTACAGCAAACAAAGCCAATACAACCATAAGCAAAACTTAATAAATATTGTAATAGACAGATAATACTTCCATAAATTAAAAAATGATTATATTTCCATGTACCATAAACTGCTAGTTCTGTTGTCATAGAATCAATGGAAAAATTAAATTTAGTTAAAAGACACGAAATTAAAAATATCAATAAAAGGCACAGTGGAAAAAGCAGGGAAACTACTGCTATTTTCTTTAATTGTCGGCAAATATATTTTTTATATGTCATTCTAGTTAAATAATTTTGAATCATTCCTGTAGAAAAATCACGATGTACCAAAAGAGCAACACAAACAATAATAATAAGCGGACTCAACAGTTGCAAAGTAGAAAACTTTGTTTGTTCTACAATACTACACGTCAATGTAATAGCATCTAATTTTTTATACTTTGCTATAGGATTCTGATTTTTTTTCATTTTATTAACTAATTCATCTGTGTTTATATATTTACATATTTTATCATCAGGGCTCTTTCCACTTTCACCACATTTTTCAATAATTTCATAATACTCTTTTACATATGAAAAATGGAAATCAAAATATTCATAAAAACTATATCCTATTAGAATAACGATAAAAGTTACTACTAAAAGTAATCCCTTATTTAAAACTACATTTTTATACATACATCCTCCAAAATAGAAATAGAAGGTAGATACTATATATTTTAAATTTTATTTATGCTGACCAGGTTGTTGACCATACTCCCCAATATGTTGCTGCTGTATATAAAGATTTATTAGACATATATACACTTCTATACGTACCCGCTGCCTGACTATAATCAGTAAATACTATCTGTTTTCCTTTAGGAAGACTTCTTGCACTACTGTTTCCCGGCCCTGCAGTCAAGGCCATAATATAACCATTTATAGCACGTTCATCATGAGTCAAATTATCTGTACATGTATCTTTTTGTAACATTTGATAAGTTGAAAAAGTATCCTTTTCTACTGCTTCACTAAATGCTGGTGCACTTTTAATTGGTATATGCAATTGTGTAATTGCATAAGTTTTAGCATTTACCCCTATTGATGATAATACCAATGTCATTATGAACAACAAGATTGTTCTTTTTAAATATTTCATTTTTCCTCCATAAATCTACCTTCTCATTTAAATGGTAACATAATTTCTCGTATTTCGACTTATTTCGCCTTTAATTGTTGTTTTTAAGGACTTTTTAGTAAATTAATATAGGATTTTCCTTTAAATAGTTAGAGGTTAAAATTCAAAGGAATCACTAAATTAATTAAAGTTTGAATAATATCTAGTTTTCAAAATTGAATATTTTAATCTATACTAAGCACCAATCGAAAAGAAATAAATCTATCTGTTCCACCACTAGTACTAGTAACACAAAAAATGCCTGCAATCATATCATGATAATAGTGTCCTCCTCGTGTATACCAAGGATATTGAATTGCTACCATACGTATTGCATCACTATACCATTTTTCTGTTTCATTTAGAGCATGGGATATACATAACTTATCATTGCATATTGTCGATAAATTATCACCTTCATAGAAATTATAATACTTCTCTTCCAGAAAACTCTTTCCCGTAAACATTGTCCCATCCTGTAGTAGTCCTGTATATCCTGAATTCGCTGTTGTATTCGTTCCTGAATACTTCTCTCCTCCTGGTGCATAGTCTCCCATCACATATTCCCAGGCTCCTCCCGACATATCATATACTCCATA
>CAJUHO010000029.1 GCA_910586195.1 uncultured Bacilli bacterium | reverse complement strand
ATAATGAATTTTCTAATTTTTGAATTAAAATACTTAAATCTGTTATAGTAATTTTCCCATCGCTATTCATATCTGCATTTTCTAGTTTGTCATCTGGTAATTTTTTTAAATCTACTAGGTGTAACATTAATAAACTTGCATCAGCATAATTTATTTTTGAGTCTCCATTTAACTCACCCTTTTGTGCAAAACTATAAGCAAATACAGCTGTCGTTCCGATAAATTCAACAAATAATATACCAGCTATGAAAAATATCATATGTTTTTTATCTGCAATAATTTTTTTGTTTTTCTTATAGAAATATAGAATAATTATAACAGCAATTATTATTTCAACTAATATTAATACATATATCAAAGAGTATGTTTTTGTAGTCTTTTTAATTGGTTTATCACTACCCTTATTATCTACTTTTGGTGGTGATGGTTTTGACTCATCTGGTTCTGTTATTTGGTTTTTATTAGAATCCTCTTCTTGATTTTGCAAATTATTATCATTTGGTTTCACGTTGCTCCCTACTATTGAACCCGATATATTTCCAGAAAATATTGGATTTTTTCCTGTATTTCCATTACTTCCAGAATCCCCTTTATCACTTGGCACTGTAGGTACTTCGTGCTGTTCTTTTATTACATTTAAAGAGGCACTAGACTCTTTTAATAATATATCTCCTTTTCCCTCTGAAGTTTCTATATTCTTAACTTTAACTACAGTCTTAGTTGCAGCCACATTATTTTTTACTTTTAATGTAATTTTAGCTACTTCTTCATCATTTTTAGTGCCAGCTCTTTTGATTGCAATAAACTCTCCATTTTCTGGATTATACTTTAGTTCTTCCCAACTATTTAAACACGTAAAATCACTTTGAATTACCTCTTCAAAGATACTTTTATCATAATCTAAAGTCGCTTTGTAGGCATTTACTCCTTTTTTTACCTCTTTTAGATTATCAAGTTTAAGCGTTACTACTACCTTGTCACCTGCTTTTAATTCTTTCATATCAGTATTTAACTTGACATCTACTGTCGTAATAGCAGATACCGTATTAATTACAATTAAATTTGACATAAAAAATATTATTAAGCTAATTATAACTTTTTTCATATTCCTACTCACTCCCATATCAAACTTTTATTAATTATAATTCTTGCTCACTATTATAATAATTTTTACTAACTAAAGTTTATCATATTAATATGAATTTGCCAATAATTAATTATCATTGAATAAAATTTTTAATTCATAGTATTATATTATTAAAAATATTTTTAATTACTTAATTCATCTATGTTTATTATATATAATATATTTACTAATTTTTCCTATAATCAACATCTGCTAATTTTGCTTGTCTAACCAAATCTTTTGCTTGTAATTTATATTGCTTTCCATCTTTTATAAAATAAGTTCCACATTTATATCAGATTCCCCACCAACCAATACAAGTTCGATTGTTTCAAGATATTTTTTATATTTATCTTCTCTAATAGTGGCTGCGCTGCGATACGTTTATGTTTTATTGGTAAATCTTTAAATATTGATAATTTATAATCAGCATTTTTAATCTTCAATAGTACAGCATACAGCAACGTTATCTTATCCATCATTCTAATCATTTGGAATATCGTGCCTTTCTCTTATCATATTCCAGCAATACTCACGTCAACAATCTACCTCTTCAATTAGAAAATCAGCCGAAAAACACAAATAAATAATACCTGATTTCATTTTAAACTCGCCATTTTTAATTTTTCTATGATTTTTTTCAAAATCCTTTGTCTTTACGATTCACTAATATTCACATTTCTTTTTAAGTCTCCTCTATAAATATAGCGATATAAACATCCATTACTACATTTTTTACATCTTCGCCAAGGATTTCACATTACCATACAATTTCATCCCTCAAACTTACTAATCTAGACTATAGTTCTTTTTGTAAAAATAAAAAATATATACTTACCATAAAGATTTAGTATTATTTTATCATTATATATCATTTATATACACATTTTTTTATTTGAAAAATACCATATCAAAACCGTGAATATATTAAAACTCAAATTCCAAATTATTTCAAACCACTTGATTTATCAACAAAAAAAGAGCTTTCAAAAGCTCTTAAACTTCAAAGTGGTGTCCCAGAAGGGATTCGAACCCCTGACTCTCGCCTTAGAAGGGCGATGCTCTATCCAGCTGAGCTACTAGGACGTATAAATCATTTCCAAACTAAATTGTCATACATTTCTTGAATATAATATTTTTTCATAGTTGCCAGATTATACAGAATATATAATCAAACTATAATTCATTATACAACATAAAAGAAAAGGATGCAATCCTTTTTTTTCATTTCCTATTAATGTAGTTCCTTAGATGATACTTCTTTTATAATCTGCCCATCTACTTTATATAAAATACAATTAACATCATAATTATCAAAAACTGAATAAGAAAGCGTATAAAGTACCTCTTCTAAAATTTTATCTTCTTTATCAAATAAATACTGATTAAAGTCTAAAACCATCATATTTTCTTTTTCTTCATAACTTAATAATTCCAAATTATTATGAATAAAACTCATTAAATTATCTTCATATATATATTTGGATGATAACTCCTCTACAATTACTTCGATTTTTTCTTTTTCATTATTAATATATTTAGTAACAGGCACATAAAAAGACTGATTATCAATATTTTCTAAATAATAAATAACTACCTTATTAATATGATTGCGACTATTAATATCATATTTTTTATTAATTCCAATCTCCTTAGTAATTACAGCTGGAAGCTTATTTTTACTCTGAGGATAATAAGTTAAACTTTCATTATCTACTAAAATTTTAAGTCCTTCTACCTTATCTAAATCTAAAATACTATAACTAATTCCCTCTATAATTCTCTCCTCTAACTCCATTGGAATCTCCAAAAAGTCCTTTGAGAAATTGACATTTACAATGTTATCTTTATAACTTACTTCTAACACTTTTACCTTTTCTGGAATATAGGCAGAAAGTCCTGTCGGAAATTTAGCATTTTCTTTCATTTTTAAGTTATACAAAATTGTTTTAACCTGTTCTATTTTATCTGTAGTATCCAATAAAATATTTGTTTTAACTAATAAATTATTTTCATCTAACAAATAAATATGATTTGTACCAAGCCCTGTAATATATTCAACTTCCATATTTGTCTGTACCGTCCTAGTACTATCTAATGTTGGAACAATATAAACCACTAATAAAACAAAAGCAGTTAAAGTCGTTACAAATATTTTACGAATTGCTTTTCTTCTTAGCATACAATCACCTATTAAACCATATGAAAAGTCATACTATTTTAGTACGACTTTATAAACTTATTTCTTTCAGTTTCAAAAGCTCCACAACGGCGCTTGCTCGTCCTTTTACACCCAGCTTTTGCATTGCATTTGAGATGTGATTACGAACAGTTTTTTCGCTAATATGTAGTTCATCTGCAATATCACTTGTTGATTTATTCAAAACCAAAAGTTCAAAGACCTGTTTTTCCCTACTCGTTAATATCCCTTTTGCCATACGACTCTTCCCTTCTTTATACTTACCTAGAGTATTGTATGACAAAGGAAAGAGATGTTGTGGGATTATGCCCATAAACTAACTTTTTTCAAATTTTACTGTAATATACATTTTCTCTTTATACTCCTCTTGAATAAGACGCATGATATTATTCGCTAACGTATTATCATGTTTTGTGGCAATTGCTACTACTGTAATATTAGAATTGTCAATCTTTACAAAACTATCTAGTTTACATGTTTCCTTTATTTTTTTCTCTAATGTCTCCTCTTTTCCCTGTAATTCATTTAAATATTTCAACTGTTCATAAGCGTTATTTTTCTCTTCTGTTGTCATAGCGTCGCTAGTTAGTTGCTCCTGTAAAGTATTCATTGCTTCCTGGCGTTCTTCCTCTAAACTCACTCTCATAGCAACAAGAGATGTAGTCTCCTCTACTGTCGTATCCTTCTTTTTGGAAGGTATGGATTTTTCTTCCGTTTTTGTTTTAGAAAGCAACAACTCATTGGGCATTGTAATATAGTATACACTTAGTACTAATATTAAACTAAATAATGTTAAAAACCATAAATTTTGTTTATTGATCATACGGCTTCCTCCTCTATTTATTACACTATATGCATAAATAGAAAGAATATTCCATCGTTATATTAAATTTAAAATCTTGTGTTATCAAACTCCCATTGTAGTAGTCTCTGGAAGCGTAGATGCTCCATCAAAAACAATTCCTTGTGCTGTAATATAACTAGCCTCATCCGAAGCTAGGAAAGCGGCTAACTCTCCAAGTTCCTCTGGTGTTCCCATTCTTCCCATTGGAATTCCCGCAATAATACCATTAATAACAGATTCTGGATCTTCTGGTTTCGAAAGCTTTGCCATCGCCTCTACCATAGGAGTACGAATATAGCCAGGAAGAATGGCGTTTACTCGAATATGATCTTTCACAAGTTCTGCAGCAAGCCCCTTTGTAAATCCCATTATTGCAGCCTTCGTGGTAGCATAGGCAACTTCTCCTCCATCTGCCACTAACACTCCCGTTACACTAGATAAATTCACAATCGCTGCATTTTTTACCGCCTTCAAGTATGGTAAAGCAGCTCTCGTTACATTCCAAGTTCCTTTAATATTAATATCAAATTGTCTATCCCGCACCTCATCACTCATTGTATCAAATGGTACTAATTCACACACGCCTGCATTATTTACTACAATATCTAATTTTCCTAATTTCTGAATCAAATCATGAAAACAAGCATCTACCATTTGCCTATCACGAATATCAACTTTATAGCCAATAATGGTAGAAGATGCATATTCCTGTTTTAAGACAGTAAGAGCATTGGTAAGTTCCTCTGAATAATCGAATACGACAATACTGGCCCCATACTTTAAAAATATTTTTGCAATTCCTAAGCCATTTCCCATCGCTCCCCCTGTGATTACTGCTACTTTTCCTTCTAATTTAAGCACACTACATTCCTCCCTATTCTTAACCTTATTATAGCACTAAACAAAGAAAAAGCGAAAGTATTTTTATGTCATATTCACAATCGCTTTGAGTCTTTTTATCACCTTTTTTTCAATCCTTGAAATATAAGACTGACTTATTCCCAGTAAATCTGCTACCTCCTTTTGTGTCATCTCCTCTTTACCCATAAGGCCATATCGCAATATAATAATATCCCTATCTCGCGGATTTAGTCGCATAACTTCATTAAGCATTAACTTTTTTTCAGCCTCTTCTTCAATTCCTTTTGTAACAATATCTGCCTCTGTTCCTAGCACATCCTCCAAATGAAGTTCATTTCCCTCAGGATCAAACGACAGGGAAGCATCAATACTAATCTCTGTTTTCGTCTTTTTATTTTTGCGCAAGTACATTAAAATCTCATTATCAATACAACGTGATGCATAAGTTGCCAACTTAATATTTTTATCACGACTAAATGTATTAATTCCCTTAATCAGACCAATAGTACCAATACTCACCAAATCTTCCAAATCTACTCCTGTATTTTCATACTTCTTAGCAAGAAATACAACAAGCCGCAAATTATGCTCTATCAATACATCCTTTGCATGAACATCCCCATCCTCTTTCAATTCTAAATAACACTCCTCTTCCTCCTTTGATAGTGGCTCTGGCAAAATATCCGTCGCTCCAACATAAAAAATACCTTCATATTTTTCTAATATAATACCAATTAATAATAACAAACTAACCATTCATATCCTCCTTTACGTGTGATGGAATTATACAATCAATATCCTCAATCTTAAATGTATCTTTCATAATTCCTATTAACATATTTTTATATGTATGATTTCCTATTTCTATTTTGTCTACTTTGCTACACTTTACGATTCCCTGATGATTTAAAGCAGCGTAAGGAACATAAATAATATTTTCTTCTTCGATGGGAATTTTTCCCTTTTCTATTAACAAAACACTTCTTTTCTTATAAGGGTCCCTCAAGTGATTTCCCGTATCCAAATATCCCTTCAAAATATAATTCTTTTTTCTATATGATATTTTCACTGTATAAATATTAGTATAAATATTTTTATAGTGCATTTGCTCTTTTACATACCACCAAATAATAATAGGTGCTATTACAAGAATCATAATAAAGTTAATACTAAGTCCATTATGAAAGAACACAATACCACTATTTTGATAACTTAACTGTATATTAATGAAATACAATCCTCCTCCTAAAATAATACTTACTAAATAGAGATAAGATATTTGTTTTAGAAATATTCGCATATTTTTGTATGAAAATGTTGCCAAAACCATGAAAATACTAACAATCATTTTAAGTAAAAAAAGGGTAAAAGATGTTAAATCCAAAAATAGAAAAAAAATACTAACTGCTCCTAAAGCGCTGCCTAATAAGACTCTATACCAAGGAACCTTTTGCTTTAGTAAAATTCCAACAGCAAATAACAAAATAAAATCAAAGGCAAAATTGAGAAAAAATACTAAATCAAGGTATATCTTCATATCATCACCCGATGACAGTATATAAAAAAAGAAATGACTTTTTTGTCATTTCATGAGAGTCTATCTTTTTTTCTTCCAAAAAATACGAATAGTATAGAATAGGAAAATTGTCATAAATGCTACATATATCCAAACAACAATAAGATATAAATATCCATTTAAATATCTTCCCACTATTGCTGGAATATTTTCTGGAATATATTTTCCAATTAAAGCTGCTACATCTGGGAGTCCTATATTATATTTTACAAATGTTAAAATTCTAAGTATCATGTCAAAAATAGCAATGAAATATACATAACAGTCAAATTTCTTAAAAAAGATAAATACAAGTGCCAAAAGCACAAAAAATACAATTAAATCAATATACATAATTCCACCTCTATATTCTAACAATATTGTAACATATCTTCTCAACTTTTCCTATATTTTTATCTAATGCCGTGTATAATTCCTGTCGAGAGCAAGCTTAGTGTAGATAAGGATTACTTTCTAACTCTTGCTTTAAAGTAGTAATATCTCCATGACCAGAATACAGCGTAATTTCTTGAGGATATTTTTTTATTTTTTCAATACTTTGTTGCATTTGTTTTTCATCCCCTGTTGGCAAATCACATCTACCAATACCATCTTTAAATATAAAATCTCCTACAAACATTACCTGCTCCTGTGTAAAATAAAAGGAAATAGAATCACTTGAGTGTCCTAGTGTATAAATTGTTTGAAAGGTGAAATCACCAATGGTATAGACTCCTTCATCTTGCACATTACTCTTCTTAAAAATTTTTATACTTTTCTTTTTCAAAAAATTGCGAAGTGCGCCAATGTGATCAAAATGCGAATGTGTAATTAAAACAGCCAACACTTTGTCATCCCCAATTATTTCTTTTATTTTATCATAATCATCCCCTGGATCTATTACCAAACATGTACCATTATTTTTTAATACATAACAATTTTCATCCAATGTTCCTGTTACAATTCTTTCTATTTTCATATTATCACCATTATAAAAATATCATATTTTTTTATTTTTTGCAAAAAAAAGGGACTATCCGTCCACTTCTTCAAACTGTGAATTGTAAAGTGTTGCATAAAATCCGCCTTTTTTTAGTAATTCATTATGATTTCCCTGTTCCACAATATCTCCGTCTTTCATTACTAAAATTAAATCAGCATTTCGTATGGTAGATAGACGATGAGCAATAATAAAACTTGTACGTCCTTCCATTAGCTTATCCATTGCCTTTTGGATTAGAATTTCCATTCTAGTATCTACTGATGACGTTGCTTCGTCTAAAATTAGTATTTTAGGATCATTTAAAATAACACGTGCAATTGTCAAAAGCTGTTTTTGTCCTTCCGAAACATTATCACTTTCCTCATTTACAACCATGTCATATCCCTGAGGCAGTGTTCTAATAAAGTGATCAATTTTAGCAAGAATCGAAACATCTTCTACTTCTTCGTCAGTTGCATCTAATCTCCCATAGCGAATATTTTCACGGATAGTATCTGAGTACAACCAAGTATCTTGCAATACCATTCCAAACATATCACGCAAATCATTACGCTTAAAATCCTTAATGTTAATATCATCTATAGTAATAGCACCTTTATCTACATCATAAAAACGCATCAATAGTTTTACCATAGTAGTCTTTCCTGCACCAGTTGGTCCAACAATTGCTACCTTCTGTCCTTGTTTAATATTAGCACTGAAATCATGAATAACCGTTTTATTAGGGGTATAACCAAAGTTTACATTTTTAAAACGAATGTTTCCAATAATTCCAGAGGTACTAGGTGCATCACTTTTATCCGCAATCTCTTCCTCTTCATCTAAAAATTCAAAAACACGTTCTGCGGCTGCTGCCAATGATTGTACCATATTCATAGCCTGAGCAATTTGAGCAATAGGACTAGTAAAATTACGAACATATTGTGTAAATGATAAAATATCCCCTACTTCGATACGATTTTTAATTACCAGGTAACCTCCTAAAATAGATACCAATACATATCCGATATTTCCAATAAAGGTCATAATAGGATGCATAAGTCCTGATAAAAATTGACTTTTCCAAGCAGATTCATACAACTTATCGTTCATTTCACAAAATTCCTTAGTAACACGATTTCTTCCATTAAATACATTTACAATTTCGTGTCCAGCATAATTTTCTTCAATTTGACCATTTAATTGCCCTAAATATTCTTGCTGTTTTGCAAAATACTTTTGACTCTTTCCTACTACAAAGGCAATTAAAAATAAGGCAATAGGAATAATAATTAAAGAAACTAAAGTCATAAAAACATTAATAGAAAGCATCATCGCAATAACACCAACCATCATGGTAATTTGTGTTAATAACTGTGATGTTACCTGATCTAGACTTTGTGATACAGTATCCACATCATTTGTAACTCTAGACAAAATTTCTCCTGTTGTTTTAGATTCATAATATCTTAGTGGTAAACGATGGAATTTATCTGAAATTTGATTTCTAAGTGTATAAGTAATCTTTTGACCAACACCAGTCATAATAAAGCCTTGAACATATGAAAATAGCATACTAATTAGATATAAAATAAGGAGCGTTAAAAGAATTCCTGCAATCTTTTCAAAATTAATTCCAGCAGTCGTTCCCATTACTTTTCCTACTAATCCATTAAAAATTTCTGTGGTAGCCCGTCCTAAAACTTTAGGCCCAACAATGGAAAATATAGCACTACCTATAGAGAAGATAAAAACTAAGACTAAACTAATTTTATATTTCCCCATATACTTTCCTATTCTTTTAATAGTTCCCTTAAAATCTTTGGCCTTTTCTACAGCATTAGGCCCTTTTGGTCCATGATTCTTAGGCATTTTCTAACTCCTCCTTTGTAAGTTGACTAGAGGCAATTTCACGATATACTTCACAACTTTTTAATAATTTTTTATGAGTACCAATACCCACTACGCGTCCTTCATCTAATACGACAATTTGATCAGCATTCATAATTGTATTAACACGTTGTGCAACAATAAATATAGTGGCATCCTTTGTTTCTTTATGTAAGGCACGTCGTAGTTCACTATCTGTTTTAAAATCAAGGGCAGAAAAACTATCATCAAAAATATAAATTTCTGGATCAATAGCAACAGCACGTGCAATAGACAAACGTTGTTTTTGTCCACCAGATACGTTCGTACCCCCTTGAGCAATTTCTGTTAAATACTTTTTCTCTTTTTCATTGATAAATTCTACCGCTTGGGCAATAGATGCCGCCTTTTCCATTTGATTATCAGACATATCCTCATTCCCATATTTGATATTAGAGGCAATCGTTCCAGAGAATAGAACACCCTTTTGAGGTACATAACCTATTTTTTTATTTAGCTGTTCTATTTCTACATCTTTAATATTAATACCATCTATTAAAATTTCTCCGTCACTAACATCATAAAATCTTGGAATTAAATTAATTAACGTACTTTTTCCTGATCCAGTAGAGCCAATAAAAGCAGTGGTAGTCCCAGGTTGTGCGGTAAAACTAATATCCATCAACACATCTTCATCACTATCTGGATATCGGAAAGATACATTTTTAAATTCTACTAATCCTTTTACCCGCTTGCCAAAGTTTCTTGGATTATTAGGATTTTCTACTGATATTTTAGTATTTAGTACTTCAAAAATACGATTAGCGGAAACATTAGCACGCGGTAGCATAATAGAAAACATTGAAATCATCAAAAAGGCCATTACGATTTGCATAGTATATTGAATAAAAGCCAACATATCTCCTACTTGCATAAGTCCCTCATCAATACTATGAGATGCCTGCCAAACAATCAAAATACAAATTCCATTCATTACAAACATCATAGTAGGCATCATAATTGACATTGCACGATCTACAAATAAAGTATTTCTCTTTAAATCTGTATTTGCCTTCTCAAAGCGTTTTTGCTCATGCTTTTGATTAGAAAATGCTCGAATTACAGGAATACCTGTAATAATTTCTCTCGTTACTTGATTCATACGGTCAATTAATTTTTGAACTTTTTTGAATCTAGGCATAACCAATGTAAATAAAGTTATCACAATTCCTAAAATCACAACAACGCCTAAAGCAATAATCCAGGTCATAGAAACATTAGTTCTAAGAGCTTTCATAACGCCACCAATTCCAATAATAGGCGCATAAATGGCAATTCTAAGAGACATCACTAAAAGCATTTGTACCTGTTGAATATCATTAGTACTTCTTGTAATTAAAGAGGCAACTCCAAACTGTTTATACTCTGCTTTCGAAAAGTTAAGAACTTTTTCGAATATTTGATTCCGCAAATTCTTAGCAGTATAGGCAGCAATACGGCTTGCTAAGAATCCAACCATAATTGTTATAATCATACTTAAAAGGGCAATCCCTAGCATTTTAAAACCAGCAACTATAATATAATTCGTTTGTAAATTATCTGTATTCATACCAACATTTTGATACAATCCCTTAATACTAGCAGTAGCACTTTGTTCTACAATAGACTCAGGCATATCTTGAAATTTCTCATCCATCTTTTTTAACATAGAGTCTCTTTCATTTATTGGCATCATCTCAAATATTTTAATTAAGTCATATTCCCGAAACGATTCTGGTAAGTCCTTTTTTATTTCCTCTTGTATTTTTTTATATTCATCTTCAGATGATGTGAATATAGAACGAACTAAAAGTGCTTGATCAAACTTCTTTTTTAAGTCACTTTCCATTTCATCTTCTGATAAAACATAAAGGCTTTCCTTTTTCAAAGTAGAATATTTATCAATATATTTCTTGTAATCACTATTATTTTTATCTTTATAATCAATGAATTGATAATCCCCCAATATTTCTTTGGCATTATTATCAGAAACAAATAATAAAATCTCTTTTAAGTCACTTTCAGTAACAACCTTAGGAACAATCTCTTCAATTCCTCCTTGCTGTACTCCTACATTAATAATTTTAGAAGTATAATCAGGAAGAGATAAATCACATACAGCCTGTCCAATTAATAATAAAACAATAATAAAAACAGTCCCAATATGTTTTTTTAAACTTTTTATAATATGAATCATTTATATATTCCTCCTTCAATTAATTGTAATGATTTTATGAAATGATGATATGCTTCCTCTTTATCACTATCCATCAAAATCACAGGAATGATATTCTTCATTGTAATATCAAAAAGTAGTATAACAACATCACAAATATTCTCCTGGGCATTTTTAGATAGTTTTTTCATATCAATTACTAAAGATAGTTCATAAAATAATTTATCATCCTCTGGGATTACTAAAGAAAAAAACTTTGCTTTATTTTCTATATAAAGATTGGTATTTAAAAAGATATTTTGAAAAAAGTTTTTTTCTTTGGTGTTAAAACACTTTTCTAAAAATATAGTATATAAATCCTTATATGCCTCTATAATATCTCCCTTACTCCGATGTAGGCATTCTAATAGCATTTGAAGTCCATTAATACGATATTGACTCAATAAATATGCATATAGGTCATCTTTATCACTGAAATACATATAAAAACTACCTCGAGAAATATTAGCATCTTTAATAATTCGGTTAATGGAAGCATCCTTTAATAAAACTCTACCAAACTCTTTTTTAGCTGCTGCTATTAGTTTTTCTTTTTTTCCTTCTGGTAAATTCCAATAAGTTTTAGTAGGCATTCCAATCACTCCATTAATTATATGACACTTTGTCATACTTATTGTATTATATTATGACAAAGTGTCATTTGTCAATTGCGTTCATTTATGCATTATAAACAGGTAAATCATAATGCTTTATTTCAAAAAATAATTACTGAATAAAAAAACATAATCAAGAAAATCATATTTTTATCATTCCTGTTGTTTTTAAAAATAAATTAAAAGCACTTCTTAACAATGAACTATAAACTGTAGGTGTCATACTTATCACTTTCTTTTTAAGCAATAAAAAACTAACTATTTCTAGTTAGCAATTTATTACTCTCAAACAAAAGGTTTGAGTTTCCTGTCTATATGGTAGTCTATACGGGATTTGAACCCGTGTTCCCACCTTGAGAGGGTGGTGTCTTAACCCCTTGACTAATAGACCACAACAATGTCTTCTAAAGACATTATTATATTATCATAATCTTTCGTTTTTTACAATACTTCAAAACTAGTTTTTTATCTATTTCAATTCTAATATATTTATAGATAAAAAAAGATGCTTTCTTCATAGCATCTAATTTTATATATAATTAAGAAAATACTTTCTTTTCATCTAGGTGAGATGCTTTGCTTACATAACAGTCGTGCAAAGCATATTCATTGTACTACCTTTTTATAATTCTTGCAAGTACTTTTGAAAAAATTTTACTCTTTTTTTCAAATTTTCTTTTCCTAATATGGAAAGAATTTGGTATAAATCTGGTGTCTTGGTCCTTCCAGTAATAGCAAAACGAATCATTTCACAAATATCGCCTACATGTCCCTTATACTCTTCTGGACTCGCCTTATATGTTTTTACTTCACTTGCATATCCATGTTCATCTGCAAAATTCTTCACTCGCTCATACCATTGTTCATAAGAGTCGCCCTCTTCAAATATAGTCGCATATTCTTCTAATAAAGTAATATCATACTTTTTCTCTTCCATTTCTCGGTAAGTTACTTTAGCATCATCAAAAAATAATGAATCTAACATATAAAAGCTTTCCTGTTTTAAATCTTTATAAGTGGCAATATCTTTACGAGGACGTTTTGCATTTCTCTCAATATTTAAAAAGGAAATAAGACGATTCTTATTGTCTTTCATTAATTGTGCAAAACTAGTATCATACTCTAAATTATACACTAAACAATCTTCATAAACCGCATCAGCTGTTAACCTAGAAAAATAAGTGCGACAAATATTGTTTAATTTTTCTATATCAAACAAAGTGCCCCCTACTGGCATTTTTTTATAACTAAAAGTAAAGTCCTCTAAAGTTTTATCCTTATTTTGTAAATACCATTCTTCAAAATTGGTATTAGAAAGTGTTGCTAAATATAGTCTTACAGCCTCTGCTGGAATTCCTGCTTCCTTATAATAACTAACAGAAAACTCAGGATCTTTTCTTTTACTTAACTTACGAATTTTTCCATCTTCTTTTTTCGTTAAAGTAGCATGATGAGCATATTTGGGTGATTTCCAACCTAACATTTGAAAAAGCTGTAGATGCTTAGGATAACTCGGAATCCATTCATCACCACGAATAACATGAGTCGTCTTCATCAAATGATCATCCACTACATGAGCAAAATGATAAGTAGGAATTCCATCTTTTTTTAGAATTACTTCATCAATAATATTCTCAGGTAAAAGAATATCACCCTTGATACAGTCATGAAGAATAATTTGTTTATTCATATCCCCTGGTGATTTAATCCTAATAACATAACTATCACCATTTTCTAAGTGTTTCTTTACTTCCTCTAAAGACAAATCTCTATCAGTAGCATAATGTCCATAAATTCCTGTAATTTCTTTTCGAATCTCTTGTCCTTGTCTAATCTCTTGCAATTCTTCTTCTGTCATAAAACTAGGATAAGCTTGTCCATTTTTTACAAGTTCTTTTGCAAATACCTGATAAATTTCTTTTCTATCACTTTGAATATAGGGACCATAACTTCCATCTTTTCCAAAGCCCTCATCATAATGAATATGAAAGTGATCTAAAGCGTTTAATATAAGCTCTTTAGCTCCCTCTACCTCACGTTTACTATCCGTATCTTCCATTCGCAAATAGCATATCCCATTTGTCTCTTTTGCCATAATAGAGTCTAAAAATGCTCCCCATAAATTTCCGATATGCATAAATCCAGTAGGACTAGGACCAAAACGAGTAACCATTGCCCCTTCTTTTAGATTTCTTTGTGGAAATAACGCCTCAGTTTCTTCAGGCGTTTTATCTATATTCGGGAATAATAATTCGGCTAATTCATTATTCATAATTTCACCCCATAATAAAATAATATATGGCTGCCCCGGCTAGATTCGAACTAGCGCATAAAGCGGTCAGAGCGCTCTGCCTTACCACTTGGCTACGGGGCAATACATATATTAGTATTTTATAATATTTTTTCTTAAATAGCAAGAAAATTATGGTACTTATTTTATGGTAATAGATCCAACCGATACTGAGAAGTTTGGATCTGTTGAATTACCAATTACAGAAACATTATGGACTCCTGTAGCAAAACTTCCGCTAACAGAGCCATTATGACTTCCACCTGGACCCCAAGTATCTTCCGATTGTTTTAAAGTGAATTGTTGACTACCTACTTGTAAAATAACAGGATATCCAATTCCAATCCATGTCTCAATCCCTTGAGCAATATCCCACGAAAATGTGACATTGCAACTTCCAGATGAACAGCTTCCACTGGCAGAGATATGTACCAAAACATTTCCAGCTTCCCCATTAACTGGTTTCAAGCAGCCACCAGCAGATGATTGTACTTGCCAACCAGAACAAAAAGATTTGCAATCACTACATACCCATTGGCCCATATAGCCACTAGAGCTTAAGGACCCATCACCACCAGTATTACCGCCACTTGATGATGCCTTTACTGTCACATATACATTATCACAATTATAATGATTTCCAGCATTATCATATACTGCTCCTGGCGATTGATAAGCACCACTTTGTTCCGTATTAAACTTTTTAGTTACATAAACACTTTCACAACCACTTCCTGAGTCACTACATTCTCCTCGTAAGGATACATAGTCTGGCAATTGCACAGTAACCTTCGTTTTGTAAGAACAATTTCTACCATTGATACACGCCGTTGTACTACAACTTGGAGGGGTTTGATCAATTTTTATCATACTGTTAGATGATGCTGATACATTCCCTGCTCCATCTACCGCCCTCATATAAAAGGCTCTATTTTGGTCCCCTGTAAAGGCTG
>CAJUHO010000028.1 GCA_910586195.1 uncultured Bacilli bacterium | reverse complement strand
GCGGTTCACGTGGTACTGCTATTGGAATAAGACCTGCAATGCACTTAAAGTCAACAGTGAAAATAACTGGTGGTAGGGGAACGAAGGAAGAACCTTTTACCATATCTAATTAAGAAGAATGAACTTTGATTCATAAAAAAAGTAACTAATCGTTTTTATACGGCTAGTTACTTTTTAAATGAAAAACATTGGCTGATTGGTATTGGTTGTTGTGTTGGAATCATTGGGGATGATATCGGACTTAATATTTTGTGTGTTGTTTTGATTAGGAATGATAACCTCTTTTGAATCACCACTAACGGCACCAATAACGCGAAACATAGTTTTAGCGTTGTTTACAATCGGTTTTACTTGATAGGCGATTGGAATTGCTTGATTAATGATTCCCAGTGTTTTTTGAGTGTTATTTAATAGATTTCCCCAATTAATACCACGAATAGAACTAAAAAGTCCAAGTTTACCAAGACCTCTTGCTGCCTGCATTCCTGAATTCATAAAATAGGGATTGTTGTACATTTTATCACCTCTTATTACAATATATGTGAAATTTTTTAATTTGTGTAAACTAAAAAAAACTTATTTGGAAATAAAAGCAGTTGTGATATAATTAATTTAAAGTAGAGAGGGAGGCGTTATGTGTGGATAAATTGATGCAGCCATTTATTATGATTTATCATGCCGTACACTATGTTTTTATGCTTCCTAAGAAAGTTTTTGGTAAAACAGAGGATGCTATTATTGGTCTTCAGGATCAAAATATGTTAAACAAAGAAATAAAAGAAAGCCAGGTAGTAAATGCAGAAGAGGACAACTTTAAAGGCCTAAGAAAAGAAGTAGTGCAGAGAAAACAAGAACCTCTATATTCTTTTCGCTATACAATTATTAATTCATTAGGAAAAAAGGAACAGGGAACATTTGAAGCAGAAACCCTTGAAAATGCACGAGATTTTTTAGTTAATGAAGGTTATCAGGTAGTAGATATTAAACCTAGACAAAAATTAGATATTGATCTATTTGCTAATGGAAAAATACATGTAGCAGATTTATCTTTTTCTCTTACTCAACTTGCCACCTATTTAAAAGCGGGAATTCCTTTAATTGACTCTGTAAGAATTTTAGCAAAACAATCTAGTAAACCAGCATTAAAAAAAGCATTTGAAAAATTAGTTTATGATTTATTAAAAGGAGAAAGTCTATCTACTGCGATGGAACACCAAGAAAATAAATTTCCAAAATTGCTTGTAAATATGGTGAAAACAGCTGAAATGACAGGAGATTTGGCTAGTATTTTAGATGATATGGCAGAGTATTATACTTCTATGAACAAAACGAGAAAACAGATGATTAGTGCTATGACATATCCTACAGTCATCTTAATACTTGCTATTATTGTATTGTGCTTTATGCTTATTTATATTGTACCAAGTTTTGTAAACATGTTCGAAAATCAAGATGCTTCACTGCCATGGATTACAGTATTCGTTATGTCTGTCAGTAATTTTGTTAAAAATAATATTATTTGGCTAGTAATAGCAATTGCCATTATTATTGGTGTTTTAGTTTACTTATTTCAAAATGTAAAAGCTTTTCGTAAAACAGTTCAGACTATTATTATGAGAATACCAGTGTTTGGAAAAATTGTGATTTATAATGAGGTTACTAATTTTACTAAGACATTTTCCTCTCTTTTAAATCATGGTGTGTATATTACAGATAGTATGGATATTTTGTCTAAAATAACAAATAATGAGGTTTATAAAGAAATTATTAATAAAACGATTCAAAATTTAGGAAAGGGCGACTCTATTTCTACTGCTTTCAAAGGAGAGTGGGCATTTCCTATCGTTGCATATGAAATGATTGTAACAGGAGAGTCTACAGGACAATTAGGTTTGATGATGGAAAAAGTAGCAGAACATTTTCAGACTTTACATAAGACAATTATTGATCAATTAAAAAGTTTGATTGAACCAATTATGATTGCAATACTTGCCGTAATTGTTGGTATTATTTTACTTTCGTTAGTAGTGCCGATGTTTGATATTTATGGACAAGTTAGTTAGGGGTATTTTATGATATATATCTATATTTTATTATTTTTTATATTGGGAACTTTAATGGGATCATTCTATGCAGTAGTTGGTATGCGTCTTCCTGTTGGAAAAAAAATTGCCTTCGATCATTCGCGATGTGATTATTGTGGACATACTTTGGCACTTTATGAAATGATTCCTATTTTCTCTTATTTGTTTCAGGGAGGAAGATGCTGTCATTGTAAAGAAAAAATAACGCCTATGTTGCCAATTGTTGAGCTTTCTACTGGCATTTTATATGCTGTGGCGTATTTTAGCTTTGGTTTTAGCTTAGATTTAGTATTAGCCCTTCTTATCGTTTCCCTTTTTGTTATTGTATTAGTAAGCGATTTGTCTTACTTAATTATTCCAGACTCTGTATTAATTTTTTTTGCAATTAGCTTTTTTATTACCCAACTTTTTCGTGTAGGGTTATATGAAAATATTCTGCATGTACTTACTGGAATCTTCCTATTTATACTCATGTATTTAATTATGTGTATTGGTAATAAAATGTTTAAAAAGGAGTCCTTGGGCGGCGGCGATATTAAGATGCTGTTTGTATTTGGCTTAGTCCTAGATCCTCTATTAGGCACTCTTTCCATTTTTTTAGGTAGCTTTATTGCTCTACCAGTTTCTATCGTTTTATATATGATTTATCATGATAATATTATTCCTTTTGGTCCTTTTTTACTTTTGTCCTTTTTATTTATTTATTTTTCTAAAATGACTCCAGAAACTATTTTACATATTTTAGGAATGTAGCAAAGCCTTTTTCGATTATAATATAAGAGATAGATGTTTTTTTGAAATGTCTTTCTTTTTAATTTTGTTTATTATATGATAGTAGTAGGTGATTTGGATGAATAAAACAGTAACGATTTTACCAGCAGATAGTTATATGGTTGTTAATAAAACAGTTCTAAATGAAGGGGATAAAAAAATCATATCGCAACTATATCAGCCTATTATTGGATATACAGCTGTTAGTCTTTATTTGACTCTTATAGATGACTTGGATGAGTTGAAATTAGTAAGTGGGGAATTAACACATCATCATTTAATGGCAACTATGCAATTAAGACTTGACAGTATAGTAGATGCTAGAGAAAAATTAGAAGGTGTTGGTCTTTTAAAAACTTATGTTAAAAGGGAACGTCATATTCAAAGTTTTGTCTATCTCCTTTATTCACCTCTGTCTGCTCAAGAGTTTTTTAATCATCCTATTTTAAATGTCGTATTATTTAATAATCTTGGAAAAAAGGAATATGAAAAATTGGTGGGGTATTATAAAGTTCCCCGTTATAATTTAAAAGATTATGTAGATATTACGGTAAGTTTTAGTGACGTTTTTAAATCAAGTGTTGGAAGAAGTTTAGAAACAGTAGAAGATATCGTATCTAAAAGTAGTAATTCTTTAATTTTGAAAGAACAGATAGATTTTAATTTACTTTTATCTTCACTTCCTAAAAATATGGTAAGTGAGCGTTGTTTTACTGCTGATGTGAAAGAGTTAATTAATTCTTTGGCATTTGTATATCACTTGGATGATCTAACAATGCAGGGGCTTGTGCGCGACTGTATTAATGAAAAAGGATTAATTGATCGAACAAACCTTAGAAAAGCCTGTCGTAATTATTACCAATTTGATCAGGGAGGAAAGCTTCCTACTTTGGTTTATGCAAGACAACCCGAATTTTTAAGAAAAGAGATGGGTGATACTTCTAAATGGGCTAAAATGGTTTATACATTTGAAAATATTTCTCCCTATGATTATTTGAAAAGTAAATATAAAGGGGCGGAACCTACTAGTAGAGATTTACGATTAATTGAAAACCTTTTAATCGATCAAAAGTTGCAACCTGGTGTGGTGAATGTACTTCTTTCTTATGTTTTAAAAATTAATGATCAGAAATTGAATAAAAACTATATAGAAACTATTGTTGGACAATGGAAACGCCTTAATATTGAAACAGTAGAAGAGGCGATGCGTATTACAGAAAAGGAACATAAAAAGATGAAAAAAATGGTAACTACTAAGAAAAAGGCTTCCTCTAATAAGGTCAAAGAAGAGCAACTTCCAGCGTGGTTTAATAAGGAATTAGAAAAAGAAGAGACTTCTAGTGAAGATGCCCTAGAGTTAGATAGAATTCTAAAAGAGCTTGCATAATTTTTGATTTTATGATATAATATGCCCTAGTTTAGGGGGATATTATGAGTAAGAGAGCAAAAAGGGAAATTCAGTATCGGGTTAAAAATATTATTGAAATAAGTCTATTTTTAATCGTTACTACTTGGTTTTGGTATGGTCCTAGAGTGCAGATGCAGAAAAGAAGTGAACTTCTTAGGGAAACTTACGCTTATATGAGTGGCGTAGAGATTAAGAATCATAATGATATTATCCTTAATAAGGAGAATACAAGGGGAGATTATAGTTTTACTATCCGTAATAATACGAAAGATAAAAAGGATATTTTAGTAACTTTAGTGATGAATCATAATAAAATAAAAAAAGATAAGTGTAAGATGCTTTCTTATAATCAAGTTTACTATTATTTGATGAGAGAAGGAGAAGAGGATGATACCTTAAGAACATTATCTATGAGTGGCAATATTTTAGTTTCGACACTAAACCCGCAGGAAGAACGAAAATATATACTGAAATATTTTGTAGAAGATGGTATTGATTTAGAAAAACAGCATTTTCATGGTTATGCTATTTTGTCAAGTGGACAGAATTTATAAAAAAAATTGTAATTTTCTAGTATAAGTGTTATCATTATAAGGTAGCAATATTCATAAAATATAGGATGAAGGGTGAATTATATGATGAATAAATGCCTAGATGAGGAATTTTGTTTATTGATAGAGCCGATTATAGAAAATGAAGAGTTTAAAAAGACAAAAGCAATTGCTCATCATGGAATTACAAGGTATGAACACTTAATGCGTGTATCTTATTATTCTTATAAAGTGACAAAATTTTTACGATTAAATTATCAGGAGACAACTAGGGCATCTATTTTACACGATTTCTTTTTAGAAGAGACAGAGGATGATAATAAAGTTAGTGCTTTACGACGTCATCCGCGTTATGCTTTAGAAAAGTCATTAATTTATTTTAAGTTGACAGATAGAGAACGAGATATTATTAGTACTCATATGTTTCCAGTCACCTTTACACCACCTAAATACTTAGAGAGTTGGATTGTAGATTTGATAGATGATGTAGCGGGAATTTATGAGAAGACGTATAGTATTCGAATGGCATTACGTGCAGCTACCATGTTTTTGATGATATTTTTTATCAATTATTTAAAATTTAAATAATTTTATATTATTTTTTGCATAAAATGTGTTATGATTAGCAAAAGGAGAGAGAAAATGAAAAAAATAATAGTAGTATTTATGTTAGTGGGAACTTTGTTTTTAACAGGGTGTTCTGCTTCTGAAAAGAAGGGAGTACTTGTTTGTACTAAGAAACAGGATATTGATTCATCAACTAAGTTAGAGTCTACTTATAATGTTTCCTATAAAAATGGTTATGTTACTAGTATAGATACAACAGAGACGATCACTAGTGATAAGACAGAAGTTTTAGAAACATATAAGACAAATTTAGAGTCTGTTTATAATAAGTACAATGATATTAAATATTATGATAATAATATTAAAATTGAGGGAAATCAATTAATTAGTAAGACAGTTGTTAATTATGAAAAAATTGATACTGATAAACTAATAGAGATTGATAAGAATAATGCTACTGCTATTGAAGATGGGAAGGTAAAAGTATCTACCTTGAAATCAGCTTATGAACAATTAGATGCTACTTGTAAAGAGAAATAGTTTTTATATTTCTTTTTTTTATTGAATACTGTTAATTTACATAATATTTTATTTGTGATATAATGATAATACAAATTTATGTCTCCGTAACTCAGTTGTATAGAGTAATCCTCTCCTAAAGGATAAGTCGCCAGTTAGAGTCTGGCCGGGGACACCATATGTTTATAAAGCCTGAAAAAGGCTTTTTTTAGAATATTAATGGGAGTAATATATGGAATATTTGGATGTTTATGATGAGGAACAAAATTTTATAAGAAGAGAAAAAAGGAATATTGTTCATCGTGATGCGCTTTGGCATAAAACCGTTCATTGCTGGTTATATGATTCCGATGGTAATATTTATTTTCAAATTAGATTAGATGAGAAGAAATTATATACAACAGCATCGGGACATGTGTTAGCAGGCGAGACGATTCAGCAAGCCTTTGGTAGAGAAGTGATGGAAGAGGTAGGTATTCATATTGATTATGAAAAATCAGTACTTGTTCAGATTGTTAAATTCATGTTAGATAAAAGAAAAGGGGATGGAACCCTTTTTAGAGATCGGGCTTTTGCTAATGTTTATGCTTGTATTTATGATGGAGAAGATTTTGATTTTGATTATGATGAAAAAGAAGTATGTGGTATAGTAAAGGTAAATGTCAGGGATACTTTGACTTTATTAAAAGATGAAAAAGGCTTTATCATGGGAACCGTTATTGAAAAAGATGGTGATAATATAATAGTATCTAAACGTAAAATAGACTTTTTAGATTTTTTAGTAAACGAAGGGGAGACAGCTATTGGTAAATATGGAGAAGTTTTAAGTAAGGTATTAGAACTTATTAGTAAATTAGAAAAAAACTCATTTTAAAAAAATGAAGTTTTTTTGTATGATACCCCTCTTTTTTATCATAATAGAAGTGAGGAGATGAAACAATGCAACAAAATTATCAAGAAGTGCCTAATATTATCACAGGAAAGGATCTGGATTATTTATCCGATATGTTTACTTGGAATCTTAGCGCTTATAAAAAATTAAATAATTGTATCAATCAAGTAAGAGAAGAGGATGTAAGAAATTTACTCGAAGAAGCGATAGAGTTATTTCATAGTAATACCCAAATAGTATTAAATATCTTAAATCAAGGAGGATCTAATGAATAATAATAACGTAATTTCTAATTCAAAAGTAGAGGTTCCTAAGGGAATGACTTTAAACGATAAAGATTATTTAGGTGACTTATTATCTTGCTTAAAGGCAATGATTAAAGATTATACGGTAGTAATGACGGAAGCAAGTAATGAAGAATTATATCATCATTATGAGTCTATGTTTACTTCACTTTTAAATACACAAAGAAAGGTGTTTGAAATGATGTTTCGAAAAGGATGGTATAAGTTAGAAAAGGCAGAAAGTATGAAAATAGATCAAAAAGCTCAAATGCTAGGACAAGAGTTGGCAGATTTAAATAATTAAGTAAAGGGATAATATAGAAATATAGAGGTTATTTTATGGTGCTTTCATAGGATAACTTTTTTCTTTGAAAAAATTTCCCATAATTTCCCATAATTTTTTGATAATTTTTTGATATTTTATTGGTATGATGGATACATCAAAAGGAGATGATGCCTATAAGTAGAAAATAGAACTTGATGATAAAACGAAATAATCACAATTTATATAAATCATTATAGGAGGTGACTTTTATAAGGGAATAGAGAAAATAAGAAAATAGTGTTATACTATTCATAGGTGAAGTTTATGTATACAATTTGTTTGGTAGAAGATGAAAAGGACCTATCCAATTTAATAAAAACATATTTAGAAAAAGCAGGTTATAAAGTAATAGTGTTCGAAAAAGGAGGAGATGCTTTAAACTATATTGGAAGCCCTTGCCATCTATGGATCTTAGATATTATGTTAGGAGATGATATCAGTGGCTATGATGTAATCAAAGCAATTCGGGAGCAGGATCTTCATACACCAGTGATTTTTACATCGGCGAGAGATCAGGACTTGGATAAAATTCTTGGATTAGAACTGGGAAGCGATGATTACATTACAAAACCTTATTCAAGTAAAGAACTTGTTTTAAGAGTAAATAATATTATTAGAAGAGTTTATAAAACACAAAGTGCTCTTATTACATATAAAAATTATAAAATTGATGAAGAACAAAGAATAGTAAAGGAAAAAGATAAGGATATTGTTCTTACTACATTAGAATTTGATTTGCTATTACTATTTGTAAAAAATGAACACAAAAGCTTTTCGCGAGAGGAGATTCTAAACTCTGTATGGGGAGATTCCTATTTCGGCTCTGATAGAGTCGTTGATGATTTAGTTAGAAGACTCCGAAAGAAAATGCCGAAACTTAAAATTTCTGCAATTTATGGATATGGGTATCGTTTATGAGATCGATGACTTCTAAGCTTTCTAGGCAATTATTATGTTTAATTATAATGGCCTTTGCTACTATTTTTATCGCTTTAGGAGTTGTAATCCCTAAAGTATTAATGCCAGTTGCAGAAGAAAATATTTATAATTATTTAAGAGAACCATTAGAATTAATAGAATCGAATACCAAAACAAATTTATTAAATACAGAGGTAGGATATCTATATATCGTGAATGATTCCATTGTTGCTAGTGAGAATATTTATGATATTATTAATATTAAAAATCCCAAGGATATTGTAAAAAATATTAAGGATGATTATGGTAAGTTTACTTATCAACATAAAATTTATTATTATTATACTATTCGTAAGAATACAATTACGAAAATAGCAATTAGTAATGATAACTATATTAATAGAACTAAAGCAAGAATTCTTGGGGCAATTCTACCAATTGTGTTAGGTACCTTTTTACTAATCTCATTAATATTGATTGTTTGGAGCAGTCTGATTGTTAGAAAAATAGAAAAATTAAAAAATAAAATTGATAATATTGATAATGATGATTATAACCATAAAGTAGATTTTGAAGTGGATGATGAAATGCGTTCCTTAGCCTTAGCGATTGAAGATATGCGAATATCCCTTAAGAACCAGGAGGAATATCGCAATCAAATGTATCAAAATATATCACATGATTTTAAAACACCTCTCACAGTTATAAAATCTTATGTGGAAGCTGTCCAAGATGGAGTGGAAGATGAAAATACCGCTTTAAAAGTTATTGGAGAGCAAACAAATAAATTAGAACAAAAAGTACACTCACTTCTTTACTTAAATAAATTAGATTATCTAAAGGATTCCAAGGATATTAAAGTAGTTGCAGTAGATATGAAGAAAATTTTAGAAGACGAGATTTCTAAGTTCAAGTTTCAAAAAAAGGATATTAAATTTATTCTAGATATGGATAAACGATCTAAATATTATGGAACTGTAGAACATTGGGAAACAATACTTGACAACTTACTTGGAAACTTTATGAGATATGCCAATACGACTATTAAAATAATTGCCAAAAATAATAAAATTATCCTATTTAATGATGGAGACAATATTGATGATGATTTGCTTAATGGAATTTTTACTCCGTTCCGAAAGGGAATCAAAGGTCAATTTGGTCTGGGATTGTCCATTGTCAAAAAAACTTTAAATATAATTGGTTATGATATTGTTATTAAGAATGAGAAAAAAGGTGTATCATTTATTATCACAAGGGGAATCCATAGGTAGGATTCCTTTTTATATTTTTATTTTCAAAAGTAGTAAATTAGTAATAAAAATTTGAAAAATTCTTTTAAAATATTAAAAAGATACTATGTCATTGCATAATATCAAAGTATAGTTTTATAGGCGAGACTAGCTGCGGAGCAACTAAAGTCTTCGCCATAATAAGGTATGATATACCCTTATTATGTAACAATGTTGGTTAAGTAATATATCACTTTTGCAATTTACTTAATTCAATTACAATCTTTTCTATATTATTAGATAATTGCTCTAAAGAATCGTATTCTATAATATGATTTGAAACGCATTTTAAAGACGAGTTTGGTATAGTACCTTTTTTATAAAAACAATAAATGGGAATATTATCATCGCTTGCCCAACCAAGTTCAATTCCTAAGCCGGTAGCACGATAAGATACTTCAGCGATAAATAAATCTAAATTAGTATAAAAGTCTCTTGTATGTTTTTTATTTTCACCATTTTTATGTGGGAAAATTAATGTTTCAATTTGTAATCGTTTATTTTGTTCAATGGGTTTATAGTATTCTTTTTCGTAATCAAAAGATTTGGAATGGCCAAAATATATTCTCATCAAAATCACTTCCTTATAAAAGAATTATATCATATTTTTTAATTCTTTCCTATTGGTATCATAAAGTAAAAAGTGCTACCTTTGTTTTTGTTTGATTCTACTCCATATTCAAACTGATGCTGTTTTAGAATGTTTTTTACAATGGATAGGCCAAGACCTGTTCCGATAACATTTCGCTTATGTTTTTTATTGCTTTTATAATATTTATCCCAGATATAGGGAATATCTTCTTTATGAATCCCATTTCCTGTATCGATAATTTTTACTGTTACATATTGACCTTCTAATTCTAAACAAATAGTTACTTTCTTATCCTTTCCCGTATAATTAATGGCATTATTGATTAAGTTATAAATAACTTGTTCTATTTTCTTTCTATCAGCATTTACAAAAACGGGTTGTTGCTGATTAAAAATAAAACAGTAATTTTCTTTTTGCTTTATAATATCATATCTTTTTAAAATATTATGAATGAGAGCGGTTAAATCGAAGTTTTCTAATTTTAATTGTTCTACTTCCGATTGGATTTTAGAAAGTTCCAGGATATCATTTACGAGAATTGTTAATCTATCTACTTCCTCCGTAATAATATCCATATTCATATTTCTTTTTTGTTTGTTAGGATTTAAGTCTTTCGTCATTTCTGCATAAGCCTTAATCATAGTAAGAGGAGTTTTCAAATCATGAGAAACATTGGCCATTAAATCACGACGCAGTTCTTCTGTTTTAGAAAGTTCTCCTCTAGCATAATTTAAAGTAGTCACTAATTCATTAATTTCCTCAATATTATCATCCACATAGAACTCTTTCCTGTATTCTCCCTTAGCAAGTTTTTTTGCATTATTATTTATTTTGACAATAGGAGAGGATATTCGTTTAGATATAAAATAAGCACTTAGAAAAGAAAGGGCCAGAACCAGAATTGTGACATAAAATAATTGGTTTTTTAATATTTCAGTAGTGGAATCCATAGGATCAAGAGAAGTATTGATAAAGGCATAAAGATTAGATTTCATTTTCACTGCAAAACTTAAAGTTTTATTATGAAAGCGAGGGTTTGTAATTTCGTATGTTTGTCTTTTTTTATTGCTTAGAATAAAATCGGTTTTATAAGTGGCATTGTATTTGTTTTCCGAAAGACAACCTCTACTGATAATAGATGAACCCGTTAAACGGTTCCCAAGTGCATCAGTAAGCTCGATACATACACTTTTGTTATAGGATAAGTTATCAATAATTTGTTCTAAGTTATCACTATCCTTATTCTTTTTTAAAGTATAAGCCACTTGCTTTAGTTCTTTTGTTTTAACCCATTCGTAATAAGAATTTAGGAATATAACCTGAAAAAACCATAAAAATGCTAAGATAAAAAGGGAAAATAAAATAAGGTATTTCCAAACTTCAAATTTTAAACTATTCTTCTTCATCACAATATTTATAACCTAAACCGCGAACAGTAATGATTAAGTCACGGTATTTTCCTAAATTATTTCGTAGCATTTTAATATGAGTATCAATAGTTCTGTCATCTCCAAAATAGTCGTATCCCCAAATTTTTGATAAGAGTTGTTCTCTTGATATAGCAATGTTTTTATTATCAATTAAAAAAGTTAAAATATCATATTCTTTTGGTGTTAAGTTAATTATTTTTTCATCTATTTTTACTGTATGTCCACTATAATCGATTTCTAGAGATTGATAATGATACTTTTTTTGTTTATTATTTCGTTTTGTAATTGCCTTTATTCGTGCCATTAATTCTTTTGGTGAAAAGGGTTTTGTAATATAGTCATCAATATCGAGATTAAATCCTTTTAGTTTGTCATATTCTTCTGTACGTGCTGATAAAATGATAGTAGGAATTTTTTTATCTTTAGGTAGGAGTTCTAGTAGTTCAAAACCATCCATTTTTGGCATCATAATATCTAGTATCATGAGGTCATATGTAGTTTCATTTAATTTTTTCAATGCTTCCTGACCATTTGTTGCAAATTCTGTTTTGAAGTTTTCTATTTTACAATATTCATGAATTACTTCTTGAATTCTAATTTCATCGTCTACAATCAGTATTTTCATAATTTATCCTCCATTAGAAATATTATACACTAACTGTGTAAGTTGTGTGAAATTTTAAATTATTATGGATAGGAACTTATGAACTATTGCCAAAACCTTTTTAGAGTGCTATAATATGCGACGAATGGGGGAGAGGGAAAGAGATGTTAACAGAGAAATATTTAAATTCACTAACCTCTATATTTTCGCAAGAAGAGTTAGACTGGATTAGAAAAATAGCATCGCCAGTGATAGAGAAAGACAAAGATTTAGCAGAAGACGTTATTCAGTCATGTATAGAAGCACTATTAAAAGCACGTAATGGTAATGAAATGGAATTATACGATGCTTTTGAATATTCTACGAAAAATGATTTTAGTGAAGAAAGTTTAGAGTCTTATAAGGATAACGTAGTATTTTCATACAAAATAGAAGATGTTATGGAAAATAATTTAGCAGATGAATTTGTCGAAAAAGAATTACCGAAAGCAAAAAGAAGACTTGTTAAAAATCGAAAGAGGGATCAAGAAATAGTAAGTGATTTTATTACGGGAATGGATGAAAGCAATTTGGCTTTAAAATATAAATTATCACAGGAGCGCATAAAAATAATAATAAAAAAAGAATTTAGAGATATTGGTAGAAGATATTATTACTCTTATTTTGATCAATTTAGGGAACAATATGATAAGGCAGTAAAAAAGAGAGATAGCTATTATCGAATGATTTTTGATAAAGAAAAAACTGGAACATATATTAAATCACGGATTTTTGAGATAGACTGTGTTGTAGCGACCTCTTTTGAACAAACACATTTATCCGAAGAGCAAAAATTAGAAAATTATGATACTTATCAAAATGTAAAAGAAGTAGAAAAGAAAGTATATACGAAAAAAGCAATTCGTATTGGTTAAATGAGACTAAATTTAAAGTAAGGCTTTTCTTACTTTTTTTATGTTATGAAAAGTAACTACTAAAACATTAACGCCGATGGCAATAATAAGTCCTAAAAGTCCAATTTTTAATAAAGATAAAATAAATAATAGGCTCGTTCGAATAATCATTCCTAGAGTGGAGGCAATCATCGCATCTTTGCTTTTTCCCATAGCGTCAAGGGCAGAGGATAAAGGAGCCTGGATATACTGGAACAGACATATTGGAGCAAGAATTCTCATGTAGGTAGCACCTTCTGTTGTATGATAGATTAATTGTAAAAAAAATTCTGGAAATAATATAAATAAAATGGTGACCGGAATACCAAGAGCCAATGAAACTTTGATTGCCTGTTTTATTTTTCGCTTAACACTTTCTAAATTTTTATGGGCGTATTCACGAGAGACAACGGGAAGTAATGCTTGAGAAATAGCCATTGTAAAAAAGGAAGGCAGTAGTAATAAGGGCATGACATAACCAGATAGTATTCCATATTCAGTTGTAATAAAGGAACTTTGATATCCTATAAATAATAGAGTGCTGCTTAGAATGATAGGCTCTAAAAAGTAGCCAATACTTCCTACTAGTCTACCTGTTGTGTTGGGGATTCCAATAGATAGGCTTTCTTTAATATAATGTTTGCTAGGTCTTAAATCAGTCGCTTTAATTTTTACATTTTTGGGTAGAAATAAAAACAAGATGAGAATGGATGCTGCTTCACTAATAACATTGGATGAAATAATAAAGCATACAGCATATTGAATTCCTTTATCTATAAAAAGTGGTATTCCAATAATCATCAAGGTTAGCCTTACTACATCTTCTAATAAATTGGATATTACATGAGGAAACATTCTTTCTTTACCAAAAAAGTAGCTTCTACAGATACTCGAAATACTAGTAAAGGGAATAACTAGGGCAATGGCTAATATACCATAGTAGGTATTTTTATTATGTAATAAATTTTGTGAAAGAATAGGGGCACCTAAAATAATGATGATAATTAAAACTAAATTTACGAGAAGGGTAATAGGGATAATAGAGAAGAATAGTTTTTTATTATTTTTAGTATTTTCTGCGATGAGTTTAGATAAAGCAATCGGCATACCAAATTGACTGATTCCAATAAAAAGCGAGAAAGTTGGTAAAATCATCATGTAGAGTCCTAATCCTTCAGTACCAATCATTCTACTCATGATAATTTTAATAATCATACCTAAAAGTTTTGTTAAAAAGCCACCTATTAATAGAATAATAGTAGATTTGATAAATTTTTCTTTCATATTAAATCTCCTAAACTACTAATTCAGTATATGTGACAAAATGCCAATTTAAAAATAAAAACTATGCATATTTGTAAATTTGTGTTACCATAGGTATAGAAAGAATAAGAAAGAGATACTTGTAATCATCTTTATTTCTTGATGTAAATAATTGTAAAAATAATGGAAATAATAAAAACAGTGTTTTCAATTAATATAGTTTGTGATAGACTGAAATTAAGATAGTAGTTGAGGTGAAGAATATGACAGATTTAATTTCTTTTTTGACATCGGAGGAGCTTATGGTAGTTTATACTATTGCTTTTTTTGGAGGTATATTATGTTTGGTATTGTATGTGGCAGAAAAGACTTATAATAAAAGAAATCAAAAACATAATACTAGGGAGTTAAATTTATTAATAGAAGAAATGGAAGAAAAGTTTGCTGAGGTTAATGCGATAGAAAGGGAAGAAAACCCGTCTGTTTCTACTGATGTTTTAGAAAAAATAGAGACAAAAGAAGTACAACCAACTATTGAAGTTCAGAAAGAAGAACATCAGACTAATATAGTAGAAGAGATTAAATATGAGAATGTAGAGCCTGATAGGACATCTGCGCAAGCAGAGTTAGAAAAATTAACTGAAAGTTTATTAAATGGTGCTAGTGATGAGATTGAGAATATTGAACTAACGGAGTTTGAAACAGAACAAGAAGAAAATGCTATTATTAGTTTAGATGAGTTGATGGAAAAGGGAAATATGCTTTATGAGCAAAATGAGGCTACACAATACAAGGATGAAGGTAATGAACCTATTAGTATTCAGGATTTAGAAGAAATAATGAAAAAGGGAAAAGTATTAGAAATGGATTCTAAAGTAGAAAGTATAGTATCTGTTACAAAGGAAGAAGTTTCACATCCAACAGTTGAAATTAATGAAAATGTGGTTAGTTTGAATTATGAAAAAGCATACCAGGGAAATAGAGACTTTAAAAGTAGTCCGATTATATCTCCTATATATGGGATTGAAAAAGGAAAACAGAATGAATTAGAGTTAGAAAATACTGCTACTTTTCCTAAGTTTGATGAAGAAATGCGAAAAACGAATGAATTCATTGTTACATTGAAGGAGTTACAAAAAAAACTAGATTAATGATAGATTAAATAAGAAAAACGGTTGCGTTTTTTTTTTTTTTTTTGGTACGATAAGGATATCCGAAGATTAGGAACGAATAAT
>CAJUHO010000027.1 GCA_910586195.1 uncultured Bacilli bacterium | reverse complement strand
TTTCTCCTTTTAGTGTTACTTGTAACCAGGCATAAGAAAAGCCTATTAACATAATTAATCCTAACAAAATCGTTAAAAATGATTTTTTATGATATTTTATAAAACTTCCCGTTTTTTGAACCATTTAATCCTTATCTACCTCCTATATTACCAAATTATTCCATTATCATTATAACTAAAATATCGACAATATTCAACATTTATTAATACAAAAAAAGCACCAAATAAGTGCTTTCATTTTTTCAATGGCGGAGCAGGAGGGATTTGAACCCTCGCGCCAGTTGCCCGACCTACACCCTTAGCAGGGGCGCCTCTTCAGCCTCTTGAGTACTGCTCCATAAATGGACTAATACCACCGCATCCGTACTTATAATGATATCGTAATTATTAAATCATGTCAATACAAATTTCATCTAAACTCCAGCTTAATATAAAATAAAAATAGATACAATCATTATTGTAAAATTAAATAGCATAGCTATAATAACAATCTTTCTTATCGCCAACTCTTCATAAATTTCAATTAGATATTCTCTCACTACTACCACTCCGCTCTAAAATCCACAAAACTATTCAATCTTTTATAATTGAATATACTACTACTAAATGAATAATATATGGAAATCAAAATTATCTAATTATAATTATTTTGCATCAATAAAAAAATAATATCATAATATTTAAATTTTTCTCCTTTTTGACCTTCTATTTGCAAAATATGACCCTATTTTAAAATAAGTGACAAAAAATAACATTTTATGGTAATTGGCATTTTTTTCCAATTTTTTTTGCTATAATTAAGATAAGGAGAAGTTGTGGCCTTATGAAAATTGTAATTATCGAAAATACTTATGAATGCAATAAAATGATTTGCGAAAATATTAACCAAGTTTTAATTAAAAATAAGCTTGATTATAAAATAGAATCTTTTATCAACTATAATGAAGAACTAAAAAATATTATCCATAATCATGAAATTAAAATATATATTGTTGATATGATGCTTGATACATATTCTGGATATGATATTTGTAGGGAAATTAGAGAATCTGCAAAAGATTGGGATAGTATTATCGTTATTTCCTCTGTACATAATGAAAAAGAAAATGTTATTTCTAAACGTTTAGGAGTTCTTACCTACTTATCAAAACTGGATGAATTTGAACAAGAATTAAAAGATACTATTCTATATGCTATTAATGTATTAGAACCAAAAAAATTTTTAACAATCAATAAAAACTGTAAAATTTCCATCAATGATATCTGTTATATAGAAAAAGAAAAAAACAGTAAGTATTGTTTTATAAAAACATTAGATGACACTTATAGAATTAGAAAACCATTAAAAGAATTTGAAAATACTTGGCACTTCAAAAAAATTAAAAACTATTTATTAATAAATGAAAACCACATGAAAAAATTAGATAAAGATAAGATTATTTTTGAAAATACCATCGAAATTAAGTTAAAATAAAAAACCATTGATATCAATGGTTACAGTCAAATGGTGACGAGTACGGAATTCGAATCCGTGAATGCCGCCGTGAAAGGGCGGTGTGTTAAGCCACTTCACCAACTCGCCATATGGCGCCTCAACTAGGACTTGAACCTAGGACCCCTTGATTAACAGTCAAGTGCTCTAACCAACTGAGCTATTGAGGCAAAAATGGTGGGCCTGACAGGACTTGAACCTGTGACCCCACGCTTATCAAGCGTGTGCTCTAACCAACTGAGCTACAGGCCCATCAACTTAACAGTTCTCCTACATCTTACACTAAATTCTACGTTTTTGCAAGAGAAAAAATGCATTTTGTAAAGAACAATATTAGAATACTATAATTTTCCTAAAAATGCAAGTTTTTCTTTCAAAATTATCATTTCTTATACAATAAAAAAACTATTTCTCAAAAATTGAAATAGTTTTTACTTTATCTACAACTTTTTTCCCGTTGTCTTTCAAGATAGTGAAAAATATTATTAAGAGTATCCTCTATCAATGTATAAAAAGCATGAGATAAAATAATACAAATACCAATAATTATAATCATAATAATATCAAGGCTTGCAAAAGCAAAGACTTCTCGAAGTAAAAAGGCTCCTAGAATAAAACTAATAAACATAAGAATAAATAGTACTCTTCGCAATAAATTAAATGGACAGCAAACCTTATACAATAAGATAAAAGAGGTATATCCAGTTACCATAACAGATAAAGTAGAAATCTCATTTATTGTAAGTTCACACAGATTACTAGCGATGAAAATTACCAAAATATTAAGTACAATAGCAATAGCTGGTGGAATTGCTTTACGTAAAACGTTAGACAAAAATTTTCCTTGAATTCGTTCATTATTAGGTTCTAGTGCTAAAACAAAAGATGGAATACCGATGGTTACTACACTTGTTAAGGTTAACTGAATTGGAATAAATGGATATGGCATGTCAATAAATAAAAAGATAAAAGACAAAATAGTAGCGTAAATCGTTTTTACTAAAAATAAAGAAGCACTCCGTTGAATGTTATTTATGGTTCTTCGTCCCTCTGCTACAATAAGTGGCATTGCCTTAAAATCTGAATCTAAGAGTACTAGCTGGCTAACATTTTTAGTAGCATCACTACCACTAGCCATGGCAACAGAGCAATCAGACTCCTTTAGGGCTAAAACATCATTGACACCATCTCCAGTCATTGCCACAACATGTCCCCTATTCTGCAAAGCAATTACAAAATCCTTTTTTTGTTCTGGTTGCACTCTTCCAAATACGGTATATTTTTCTACAGCCTCAATAAGTTCTTTTTCACTTTTTAAAGTAGAAGCATCTATTGCCAAAGCATTTTTATCAATTCCTGCACGATGGGCAATATTTAACACTGTATTAGGATTATCACCTGATATAATCTTAATATCTACTCCTTGACTTTTAAAATATTGTAGAGTTGCCTCTGCACTATCTCTGATTTTATCTCGCAGTAAAATAAAAGCAAGCGCCTCTATTTCAGTCAGTTTTTCGGTTGTTTTCGCTAATACAATTACACGATAATTTTTGCTATAACTATCAATCTGAACTTGGTATTTGCTAAGTGAGTCCTTTAAAACAAATTCTGGAGCTCCTATTAGATAAGTACCCTCCTTAAAAATTACCCCACTATATTTCTTACTAGAAGAAAAAGAGATATTTTCTTTCACATGCCAGTTCTTCTTTTCAGGAAAGAAAGTACGCAAAGCTAAAGCTGTTGCATTTTCATCTTCCAAATTATTTATTACTGTTCCAATAACATCACTATAATCTTTATCATCAACAGAAATCATATCAATAACTTCCATACTTCCTTCTGTAATGGTACCCGTCTTATCCAAACAAATAGTATCAACTCTAGCAAGTGTTTCAATACAATATAAATCTTGTACTAATACCTTTTGTTTAGAGAGTCTAATAATACTAACAGCAAGTACTGTACTGGTTAGTAGTACTAAGCCCTCTGGTATCATTCCAATTAAGGCTGCAACAGAAGAAGTAACAGCATATTCTAAAGTATTATTATCTAAAAAAATTTGTTTTGAAAAAAGCAAAATACCAATAGGAATAATTAGAAACGAAATAGTTTTTACAATTTTATTTAAAGAACGCATAATTTCAGATGATACTGGTTTTAAATATTTAGTACCATTAGAAATTTTCGCTGTATAATTATCCATACCAACATGCTCTACTTGACAAATTGCCTTACCACTCACAATAAAACTTCCAGAAAGTAAAATATCACCCTTCCTTTTTAAAATAGATTCTGACTCTCCTGTAATAAAGGACTCATTTACAAGTACTTCTCCTTTTTGAATTATAGAGTCTACTACAACTTGATTTCCCATTTGCCAAATAATAATATCATCTAGAACTATTTCCTCTATCACAATAGAGACTTCTTCTTTATCTCGAATTACTTTCACTTCTGATTGAGAAACAATTTTTAGCTGGTCTAATATTTTTTTTGAACGCAATTCCTGTACTATACTAATACAAGTATTTAAAATAATAATACCCATAAATGCTAAATTTTTAAAAGAACCAACACAAATAATAGCGAGTGCTAAAATAATGTTAATGATATTGAAAAGTGTAAAAACATTGGTTATTATGATATCCTTTACTGTTTTACCAGTATCACAAGATAGTTTATTTATAAGACCTTTTTCTTTTCTTCTTCTAACTTCTTCTAAGCTTAATCCATTCTCTAAATTTGTTTTTCTATTTTCATTCATTAAATCCAATCCTTTATATCTATTTAAATTAATATACCATAATCCCCTTTATTTGTCTAACCATAGAAAAATTGCTATAATAAAAATAGGAAGTGATGAAAAGTATGAATTTATTAAAAAAAATAATATTAGTAATTTTAAGTATTATATTATTTTTTTCAACAGTTTCGCTGTTATTATTATTTCCTATTAGTAATAGTTTTAAAAAAGACAATATAGAAAAAATTATAAAGAATTTCGAAATTGAAAAATTAACAATGCACGAAGTAGAATTTATGAAAAATATCGATTCTATACTAGGGCCAATATATGAAGATAATGACAATAAAATAAGTCCTGAAGAAATTTTAGAAATACTAAATACAAAAGAATTAAACAATTTAACAACGGATATAACTAGCAATATGATGGAATATATTTTAACAGGAAAAGACACAGCACTTATCTCAGAAGATAAATTAGAAGAAATAATTTTTCATATCATTAATACCATCGATGAAAAAAATCAGCTTACAGAAAAGGAAAAAGCAAATATCCTACAAAACATTCATGAAAAATCAAAAAAATATATAAAACAAATTCCTAAAACAAGTATATTAGAAGACTATTTAACACCAAAAGAGGAAAGGAAATTAAGAACTGTACAATTTATCTTAGGAGAAAAATTAAGAATTTGCTTAGTTATCACTGCAATTATTTGTATTATAGGTATTACAATTTTTAAAACAAAAAAAATAGAAGGTATCAAAACAGGTCTCAATATTATTTTAACAGCAGGAATTTCCACATTAATTATAACTCTGATTTTTAAAGAATTAGGTAAACTTATTTTTGAAGGTGAGATTTATATACTTGATATTATCAATCTTCTAACTAAAAATATTTTATCACTTTCCATTGGCACTATAGTATTCACGATTGTTATATTAATAATTTATAAAATAATAGCTACCAAAATCCCAGCAAAAAAAGCTAATATCATTACACATTTGTAATCTATATATTAAACTGTTTACTGTTAATTTTCCATTTTTATAGTTTAATATTATAAAATCCGCTTTCCCCTTTAGTTCTCGCATTTCAATATATTGTTTTCTAATTTCCTTTATTACAACAAATGTCTATATTAAGAATAGGTATCTAATTTGTATATACATTCATCTTTCTACTGGCATATACCTAGCAAGGTACTCATCTACCATTTCCATATATGATTTCATAACCTTATCATCATTTTGTACACCAGGTCCGGAATGAGATGCTATAAACAATTTATAATCAATATTGTTATCTTTTAATGTTTTTTCTAAGTGTCTTACCTCCTTATATGGTTGAAATCTATCTTCGGTTCCATACAGTAATAGACTTGGAACCGTTTTTTCATTTATGAATCTATATGCTGATATAGGTTTCATTAATTCTTCATATTCTTTTGATTTAATCCATAAATTCCCCAATCTTCAACAAAATAACTTGATGGTCCAACCATCTGAAACAATAACTTAACTGGTACTGGAGATTCTTCGACATCTCTATAAGCATATAACATGGCTAAGGCTCCACCTGCTGATCCACCACTCATTGTAATACCATTAATATTATATCCATGATTTTTTGCTTCCTCAATTACTTTTGGAATAGCTTCTTTAATTTCGTTTGATTGTGTGAGAACACTTGCGTCATTTTTTTCTGTACGAAGTGTATAGTTAATTCCTACTGTAACATATCCTTTAGAACAAAGCCAAGTTAACATCTTCTTATCATCAACCTTATCTCCTGTTGTAAAACCACCAGCATGAAGATATACAACTAAGCCATAATTTTCTTTTGAATTATCTTTTGGAAGATACATATCAAATTTATTGGATTCCTTATCCCCATAAGATACATCAGAAATTAGAGTTCCTATTTTATCACTCTATTCAACATTATATTTTTTGACCATGCTGGTTTAATAACAAATTTAATTGCTACACCAACTATTAGAGCAATTATAAATACTATAATACATAATCCCACAAATTTACGTCTTTTCATAAAAAATTACCGCCAAATAAAGTTCCACCAAGTAATAAATTCATTATTGCCCGAACTAAAAGTCTACCTATACATATTCCCACTATTGCAACACACCCTAATATAATCCATCTTTTCAATGTCATTTTTACTCCTCCTCATTGACATAACCAGAATCAAGTGATATATTTCTATCAGAAACTTTAATAGAACTTATGAAAAGGAAAGATTTTAATAAAATAACTAATAAAGAAATTACAAAAAAAGCAGGTTTAGGAGACATCACTATTTATCGTAATTTTAACAGTAAAGAAGATATAATAAGGTATTATTTATCAAATATATTTGATAAATGGAAAAGTGATTGGAAAGATGATGAAAATATAGGATTTCAAATATTTACTTTCTTCCAAAAACATAAGAATATTATTGATTTACTTTATAAAGCAAATCTACAATTTATGTTAATTGATAATATAGTTTATTGTTGTGATTATAAAAAAGAAGATTCAAATGTTGTTGCCTACTCTAAAGTTACTGTTGCTTATCTTATCTTTGGATGGTGTGATGAATGGTATAAAAGGGAAATGATTGAAACTCCAGAAGAAATGATGAAATATTTTGTACAAACAAAAAACAATGGATAATTCTCATTGTTTTTATAATCAACAAATTGACTATCTAAGCTTTGTTAATACTAAATTTATATAAATACTCTTGCTAAATAAAACAGTCAAATATTTTATTTAGCAAGAGTTGAGCTTTTTTAGAGAGGAGAGAATTATGAGTAAAGGATTAAAAATGATTGGAACTGAAGGGGGTTTTTCAACTATACACGGAACAACATCAGGATATAGAATGAATGGTAGTAAAATGATTTTATTTGATTGCGGAGAAACTACCAGAGTGGATATGCATATGAAAGACATATTAGAAAAAGAAAAACCTACGAGTATGGATATCATTATTACCCATTTTCATTCTGACCATTTTGGAAGTTTAGGAAATAGTATATTAAGAAACAATATTTTTTTGGCTAAACCAACTACAATAATTTTTCCTAATGTAGATAAAGTGAAAACATTAATGGAGAATATAATGGAAATGCCACCAATTATTTACAATGATGATAAAACAAAGGCAAAAAGAATGTACTATATTAAAAAACCAGAAGAGATAAAAGATTATAATCTAAAAATCTATGATGCAGTACATGGACTTACCAATCTTGATTTTCATTTAATGCCTATGGAAGCTTATAGTTATTTGTATAGTGATGAAAGTCAAAACTTCTTTTATAGTGGTGACACTGAAGAAATACCAAATGAAATTTTAGAGCAATTTTTAAATGGTAAAATTGAACATATGTATCTTGATGCACAAATGGAAAACTGGGCAGGACATATGCCTATAAATGTAGTAGAAGATTTGATACCAGAGGAAAAAAGACAAGACATAACTTTAATGCATCTTTCCAATGCCTTTGATATTGGATATGCTAAAAGTAAAAAGTTTAGGACTGCCAGAAATTAAGAATATTTCTAAATGATATTTGATAAGGAATTTGGAAATCAATAGAAAATAACTAAGTAAGTATTGAATAGGAAAGGATCATCGAAAGACAGTCGAGAGATGATCCTTTCCTTTGGGGCAAATTCGGCATGAAAATTTTCATGTATTATGATGGTTAACCTAATTTAACTACTATTTAGCAAATATTAAATAATATCCATCTTGCATATTTATTCCCTATTTAGATATTATTCCATAAACATTCATACTTTTTCTTGTTCATACTCTGTAGATAACATTACCATACCTTTACAATTTGCAACATCTACCCTTAGTAATGACTTCATTACTTACTCCTTTCTGAATTTAATTTTTTTGTTTCTGCCACTATTTCATCAAGCTTGTTATATAAATTCTTTTAATCTCACTATCTTAAAATAAAATAGAAATAAAAATTGAACTGTCAATTGGTTAATTCTAAGACCTTTGTAATTTGCCATTCTCACTTAACTCTTGGTAAATAATTTAACATAAAAAATATATAAATACTAAATTATTTACATCTTAAAATATACTTGTAATTTGTTGTTACCTCTTATCTTTCCATTCGTGATAAAGTATATCCTTTAAAACTAACATACTATCTAATGTGTTATATCCATACTCGATATTCAAACTATTAAGCATATTTCTAATTTCAAGGGCATACTTTGATATATTAACTTTATTTTGATATGTTACAAGTACTGGATACTTTTTACTCCAAGCACTTGTCCAATCAATTTTTGATTCCTTTTCTTCATTAGTATTTTCTATTGTCTGCTCTATTTCCTTTAAATCAACATCAAACTCTATTAGTTCATCTAAAGACAAATTATATAGTTTAGCCATTTTTTTGATTGATAAATATCTGGTATTGTTTCATCCGTTTCCCACTTTGAAATCGTTTGTCTACTTACACCTAATTTTTCCGCAACAGTTTCCTGCGATAATCCTGCTTTTTTTCTTGCTTGAAATAAATTATTTCCTAAATTCATTTTGTCCACCTCCAAATTAAGTGTACTATTTTAAATAATTTTTTTCTATCCATTATATTTTACAATTATGCTATTTTTATTAACAATTTATATTATTCCACCTCATCACTAACTTGTAATTTAATAATCACTAAATATCAAAACTTTCTGTTTTTAAGTCGCAATAATATCTACCGCTTGTAGCAGTAAATTTTAAAACACAGTAATCTGAATCAGTTACACCTTTTTTATAAAATATTGTATCCCCCTTTTCCCATATCATATTTTTAGTTTCTTGGTCTGTTAAGACTTCCATTTTTCCTTTTAACATAACACCAACATATTTAATTAATCCTTTATGATAAAAGTAAATACTAGCATTTGGACTGTTTTTATATTGATTAACTCTCATAGATAAAGTATTAGTAGAAAAATAAAATTCTTTTAGTCCTATTCTTTTTCTAGGTTTTAGCATTGCTTTTACATTAGGATAATTTTCTTCATCTATAGAACAAATAAAACTTACTTTTTGTTTACCAATAAATTTTTCTATTTTCTTTAAGTCCATAGCATTTCATCTTCTTTCAAATTACCATCTGTACAATAGATAATAAAAAATATTATTAGATTAAATATGCATATTGTTTATGGCATCGTGCAAGTATATTTCCTAAATTGGCATAATGCAATTTAATTTCTATAAATATTTTATCATAAATTTAAGTATACTAAAACTCGAATCCCTATAAAAATAGAAAATTCAAGTTTCATATCAATCTGGTGCCTGTGAAGAAGAAGTTGAATAACTTTTCTTACAAACATTAATAGGGAGTAATAATTACTAACTAATATAAGTATAATATTATTTGTTTTTTTGATTTTTTTCTTTTTTCTTTTTACTCCACCAAGTACCAGCAAGTGAACAACCTCCACCAATATATATAAATAGTATCATAATTATCCAAAATTCCATATTCTACCTCCTAAAATTTTTTGTTTATATCTTGTTTATGATAAATATTTCAATTATGAAAATAATAAATGTTATTAATCCTGCTAAAATGGCTAACAATATTTTTTGATAATTTCTTTTTCCAATTTCTTGTTGTACCTCTTCATAAGATAATGATTTATTTTCCATAAAAGCAATAATTTCTTTATAAGTTTGAATGTCATTATTCTTTTTAAACTTCTCAATAATTGTTGCTGTAATAAGTGTTATTACAAAAAATAATGTCCAAATAATAACACCAATATATCCATCTAGGCTAAACAACGGATAAGCACTAAACATAACAATTAGCATTTCTGCTAGGAAAATATAACTCATTATATTAAATTTTTCTATTTTCTCTTTACTAACTATTCTTTTCATCTCCTCTATATCTCCTTTTATAAAATCATCTAGAGTTACATGAAAAATGTTAGATAACATAGTTAAACTTTTTATATCAGGGTAACTTTTATTTGTTTCCCAATTAGATATTGTTTGTCTTGAAACAAATACTTTTAATGCTAATTCTTCTTGTGAAATATTTTGCTTTTCTCTATGTTTTTTTATTCTTGCTCCAACATTCATTTTGCACCTCCAATTACATTTTATATGAAAGAAATATTTTTGTCTGTCAAAAGTCTTTGACATTGGATTATTAGTAATGAATTATAGTAAATATTTTCTTAATTATAACAATAAAAGAACAAACCATAAACATAATCTGCTCTAAAAATTATAATTTGTTATTTATTTATTACCTTTTTTGTCCAACTTCTTTTATTACATTTAGGACATTTTAAATATCTTGTTGTAGCCATATGCATTGAAAACATTACTTCTTTATAAGTTGGAACAAATTTATGATGATAATTTTTACATTCGTAATAACCTGCATCTATCTCAAATTTTAACGTAATAAATCCTGCTACTACAAATATAATTGTTCCAAGAAGTATTCCTTCTTCTAATGTATTTACTGATATAAGAAAAATTCCAATATAAAATAATGGACTGGTAATTAATATTGTCCACATAGATGTCATAAGTTTTTTATTTTTAATTTCATCTTGTTTTGCAAACTCTAATAATTATATCCTTAGTTAGTGAATCTGGTACTAACTTTTTATTTACTCTTTTAAATATTCTTCTAAATCTTTAAATTTTACTCTTTTGTTATAACCATTTATAAATACCTCATCACACTCATCAAATAATAAGTTCATATTTAACACCAGCAAATCTACATATCATATCTACTTTCTTTCGTGAATTTTCACTTATTACAAGTTCCTTAGTTTCTATTGTCATATATATCACTCTCACTTTCTTTTAAACAACAAAAAACTAACTATCTCTAGTTAGTAATCTATTACTTACTCGAAAAGTTCGAGTTTCCTATCTATATGGTGGACTGTTAGGGATTCGAACCCTAGACCCACTGATTAAGAGTCAGTTGCTCTACCAACTGAGCTAACAGTCCAAACTACGTATAACGTAGTTAATTATATCAGCTTTTTTACAGTATTTCAACTATTTTTACAAAATTTTATTTCAACAGGTTTTTATACTCGTGCTTTTTTATAGACATCATATTTCATGTCTTTTATATTTAAACAAAGCACTTGGTCTATGTCCTGCCCCTGTTTGCGTCTTTTCCGTCTTTTCTACTTTATTAGCAATAATTCTTCTAAATGCTGGGTCTAATAATTTTTTATTTAAAATCACCTCATATACTTGTTGTAAATCACCTAGTGTAAAGTATTCTGGCATCATATTAAATACAATATCCGTATAATTTACTTTGTTTCGTAATCTTTCAAGCCCAGATAAAATTACAATAGGATGATCAAAGGCAAGAGAGTTATTTTTCAAAATATGAAAATTGTATCTATCCGTTGTTAGTTCCCTTAATTTCTTTTCTAATTCTATAGAAAAACTAATATCGCCATTATCTAGTGTAATATAAATATGATTATCTTTTTCCTCATATAAAATAATATCAAACCAAGAAGCGTTTTTACTTATTTCTTGGTTTAAACGATTCTTATCTACTAAAGCAATATAAGATGTCGATATGACTCTGGTTCTAGGATCTCTTTTAATATCATCAAATGTATATAATTGTTCCAAATAGATATTAGACAAATTAGTCTCTTTTTTTAACACTCTCTTAGCACATTCTTCTAGCGTTTCAGACTTTGCATCCACAAATCCACCAGGAAGACACCACATATCTTTATATGGGTAATCATCCCGTTTAAAAAGTAAAATACTCATCATTTTTTTACTAGTTTTACGATAATTATCTTGCTTTTTAGAAGATACACTAATTAACAAAATATCAGTAGTCATTGATAGCCTTTCAAATTGATTAGGATCATAATTTTGTAAAAATTCCTCTTCTGTTTTATAAGCCATTTTACCACCTCTTATATAAATTACATTATACCATATTATCTTAAGAAAATTAATATTTATTACTTTTCTTAAATACTATTTATATAACTTTTTTAATTTAATATAATCTAGCACTTCCCTATCTAAATATTTCTCTATCATTTTATTTTTTATTTGCCCTCTTATCATTGTAGAAGATAAATTATCAGTTATTACTTCTGCTACTATTACATTGGAAAAATCGGAATAAATTTCATCACAATTTCTCTTTATTGTTAATAATTTATAATTGTCTAAAATATACTGATAATTTTTCCAAGTCTTAATAGCATCTAAATTATCACTTCCGCATACAAAATATATTTCATCATCTGGATAAAGGCTATGAAAATAGTCTAATGTTTGATAAGTGTATGTGAGCCTGTTTTTAATTTCATAATTAGAAACAATAATATTAGGATTTTCTTTTGTCATTAATAGTAACATATGATATCTATCCTCGGCATCTACAAGATTATCTTTTTGATAACAATTACCTGTTGGCACATAAATTACTTTATCTAAATAATGATTTTCAATTAAACTTAGTGCTATTTTTTTATGCATAATATGGGGTGGATTAAAACACCCTCCAAATATTCCTATTTTCATCTATATTACCTTCTATAAGTTGGAATATGAAATTTATGTAAGTTATTTTGGTGTAATTTTTCAATTTTTTGAGCGATTGAAGGTGAAATGCTATTTCTATCTTTCATATAAGATGCTATTTCACTATACCTTACTCCCAGTTTTTCCTCATCTGTTCTATTTGATAAACCGTCACTTGGACTTTTATATAAAACTTTGCTAGGAACTTTCAAATACTCTCCTATCTTAATAACCTCATCTACCGTAAAATCGGCAATAGGAGCAATATCGTGAACAGAGTCTCCCCCTTTGGTAAAATAGCCCACAAACAGCTCACATTTATTAGAAGTTCCTATTACTAAATATCGCTTATTATGAATATTGCTATATAAAGCTGCTAAATAATAAAGCGTAGACATACGTAATCTTGGTTTCAAGTTAATATCACTATCTTCCACTTCCTGTTCACTAAACTTACCTAAGTTTTTTACTTGATTTTTAAAACTATCAAAAACAGTAGTAATATCAAAATTCATTAATTTGAATCCATAACAATCACTAATTAATTTAGCATCTTCTCTATCCTTAGTATCAGAATGACAGGGTAAACTTAAACCAATTACATTGTTTTTTCCTAATGCTTTTGTCATAATAGCCGCTACCACTGCTGAATCCTTTCCCCCACTAATTCCCAATATAGCACCTTCTAGATTATTTTCTTGATAATAATTTCTAATAAACTGGATAATTTTATTAGTTTCTTTTTTAGCATCGAATTGTTGCATTGTTTTCACTCCTCTTATCTTTATTTTCTTTTTATCTTTTGGTAATCAATATTATTCATGGCTGTATTGGCCGCTTTACTCATCGCATCATACAACATATATTCCTTTTGCTGTCTCATTTTTTCTGATAAATCTACGTAGTAAGTATGAGGATTATTTATATCTGTAATTCTAGCTGTTAATGTTTGATATTCATCTTCACAATAGACCTGTTTTTTTTCTAATGTTGGTTCCTTATAAACTAATTTTCCACCTTTAAAAATTGGTAATTGTAAATTTCTAACGATATAATCAGAAATTTCAGTTTTTTTCCATGGATCTTTATCAGACACTAAGGTATAATTTTTAGTTGAAATTACTTCGTCACTTCTAGCAATTACATCTCCTAATACTTTTCCACTATCAAAATCATAAAAACGATATACCTTTTTTACACCAGGATTGGTAGTTTTCACCGTGTCTCCACTAACTTTTATTTTAGGAATAATTTCTCCCTCTTTTTCTATAGCGACTAATTTATATACACCATTTACTCGTTCTTTACTAGCGCTAATATTATCACCTGCTCCTATAGAATCAATTACTGCCCCTTCATTTAACATATTTGTAATAGAATACTCATCTAAACCATTTGATAGACATATGGTAGCATCTGAATATCCTGCATCTGTTAACATCTGTTTTGCAGCCTTTGATAGATATACTAAATCTCCACTATCAATTCTAATTCCCTTTAATCTATATCCATTTGGTTCTAAATATTCTTTACTTACTCTTATGGCATTTGGAATTCCACTTTTTAAAGTATCAAAAGTATCTACCAAAAATATGCAATTATCAGGATGAGATTTTGCATAAGCAAGAAAAGCATCATATTCACATTCAGATTCTTGTACAAGTGAATGAGCCATTGTTCCCATAACTGGAATGTTATATTTTTTTCCTGCATAAACATTACTTGTTCCCTTACATCCGCCAATATAGGCATTTTTACTTGCTTCAATGGCAGAATCTATACCACGAGCTCGTCTTGCTCCAAACTCCATCACTGGAATACCTTGAGCCGCACTAGTAATTCTTTTCGCTTTCGTAGTCACTAAACTTCCGTGATTAAAATTTGCTAAAAGTGCCGTTTCTATAATTTGTGCTTCAATCATATTAGCACGTACTGTAAGAACTGATTCATTTGGAAAGGCAGCAGTGCCATCTGGCATTGCATAAACATCTCCTGTAAATTTTAAATCCTTTAAATAATTTAAAAATTCTTCACTAAAACTTCCTGTTGAACGAAGAAATTCAATGTCTTCATCATCAAAGTTAAGATTTTGTAAATATTCTATTGTCTCTTGCAATCCTCCTGTCATCGTATATCCACCATTAAATGGATTCGTTCTAAAAAAGATATCAAAGTAACCTATTTCATCTTTTTTTCCTTGATCAAAATATACTTGAGCCATTGTTAACTCATAAAAGTCTGTCATCATTGTTTTATTATTCATTTTTCTTCTCCTCTTCTCTTTTTAATATTTTATTAATAACAAAACTTAAAAAAATATATAAGATATTATTTATTTAATTTTTTCACAAATTTTATCCCTTGCTGTTCCATTAGCAATTTAGCAGCATCCACATAGTTTTTTCTCTCATCCTCTAAGAATGTTGCAATGGCATCCTCATGCACTATAATATCTACATCACAATTCCATTCATCAAAATAATTAGCAAGTCCCATGGTTCCATTCATCACACAGATATCAGTGCAACACCCCACTACATCTACTTGTTCTATATTAGTAGTAGTGTAAAGTAAATTTCTGAAAGCTGGTGACTCCATAAAACTAGTTGAGTTTTTTTCGATTCCTATAGAATTTTCTTCATATTGTTTCAGCTCATCAATTACTAGCTCCTCACTACTTCCTTTTACACAGTGAAGTAATTCGCCAAATCTTTTATGTTCACAAGAGTCCTTAGTATGACTATCTTTAATAAAAACGACTAAATTTCCTTCTCTTATATTTTCTTTTATAAGTTCAATTTGCCTAGGTACGATATTCAAAATTTTAGTATCTGCTAATGAACCTTCCTTTACAAAACCATTCACCATATCTACTACAATTAACATTTTTTGATAAGTCTTTAAATTTTTAATTTTCATCTTACATCTCTCCTTTACTTTCCTATACTTATCATATATTTTTAATTAATAATTGATTTGTTACTTATCTGCCTCCTTTAGTTATTATCATTTTATTAATAACATATTCGAAAAATTCAACAAGTTTTCTCGCTTGTTATTAACATTATATTAATAAGAATAAAATTTGTCAAACATTTTTTATCTTTTATTTTATTATATGCCATTTTTTTGATATATGACTACTAATTTAAAATAACCACCATCGATTTTTCGTCTCGCGATAATGAAAGTATTTTCTAAAATATTAATATTGCTATTATGCTTAAAATAATTGAATTAATGGACTATATTCATAAATTAAAAATAGACAGAGTTAATAAGACTATAAATAAATCAGGGATAAAGGATGTTTTCAATAAAGATAAAGCTGATTTGTCCAACCTATCAAAAATATATATCAATAAAGCAGTTTAGTTTACTAGAAAAGTATATTATTCAATAGCGCATTCATAAAAAAATAAAAGGCAATTCATTATCGCCTTTTATTTTTTCCTAAATTGAAATTTCAACCGCACCATCAGGTGCGGCTTTTTGATACAAT
>CAJUHO010000026.1 GCA_910586195.1 uncultured Bacilli bacterium | reverse complement strand
TTAATGTAACCGTTATTTCCTTGCTCTCTCTGGCCCCTACTGTTATGGCATTTTTACCATCCAGTTGTTCGCTTTTTATACCCATCACTAAATCTCCCGTTACGATATTGAATGTTCCCCTATTCTCTGATTTCACTGCAAACATCGCATAGGAAAATCCTCCCACTATTAAAAACAAACTGACAATTCCTACTAAACCAATATAACCATTTCTCTTTATAAATCTTTTTCTCAATTGATATTTTATTTTTCCTATCATTTCTTTAACCTCATCTTTCTATCATAAAGTAAAATACTTTATGACTTTTGAGGTTATTTTCCTTCTATACCAATAATTCTTTTATAATTGACTAATTTTATGACTGTTTTTATTTTTTACCTACATTGTCTTTTTTTATCATATTCTGTATTAAGTGACTACTACTAGACTATTTATTACTTTTCATCATTCTACTTTTTTCATTGTTTATTAATGATTCCCATTATCTTTTACTTGATTATATTTTTTTCTCATTGTATACTTATTTATAAGTAGGATATACTTTTTATCCGCTTATCATAAAGTATTTTACTTTATGAATTTTTTATTTTAACTTGCACTTAATACCAATCGAAATGCTATTTCAGTTGCTTCATCCCCTCCAAGTCGATAAAAATAAAAAATGCCTGCCTCTTCTCCTATTGCATAATTTCCACTTCTTCTTCCCCAGGGCCACTGTGAACTAATCATTTGCATATAATCTCCATACCAGCCTTCCGTTTCATTTAATGCTTGACTTATACAAGCTTTTCCTTTACATGCCATTAATAAATCACTACTTGTATAAAAATCATAATACTTATCATCTAACCAATTCTTTCCTGTATACTTACTACCATCTAAAAGTAGACCCGTATAGCCCGAATTATTTAAGGTTTTATTTCCAGAATATTTCTGTCCTGCTGGAGCATAATTTCCCATTACATATTCCCAACTTCCCCCACTCATATCATAGATTCCATAGATTGTTCCTGTCGTTGATGCTCCTGTTCCTAATAAACCTATATGATACTGATACTTGCATCCTAATCCACTTTCTATATTATTTACACCTCCATGACTACACCCAGTTAACATAGTACTCGAACTGTTTATATATATTTCCTTATTTTTCCCATCATAATCTTTATTACCTAACTTTCCATATTTACTTTGGGAAAGATAGGCAACTAGCGCCCATTCACTATTCTTCATCGCATGAGAGTTTAACTTATCTGTACTAAATCCATAGCGATTATTGCTTTTTGTGATATTTCTTCCAATTTCTGCAATGTTGGCTACCTGTATTCCTCTCCAACTTGTGACATTCGGCTTTACCATAGCATCTAACGTTGTTACATTTCCTCCACCAAATATAGCAGTTGGATTTGAACTACTCGTCTCAAATTTTCCTACCCACATCCCACTTAACTCCTCATCTCCAAAAGTAAAGCCATCTGGTGTTCTCCATCCACTTCTCTTTTCTGCAACTTTATACCGAGCACTTCCCAACTCTTTCTTGTCCTTCTTTATAAACTTTATATCAATTTCTCCTGGTAATGCTTGGGTTGGTACACTATTCAAATATTCTCCCTGTTTACCATAATAAGCAGTCCCATCTTCACTTCCTATCGTATAAGAATACCTTGGGATATATACCCACATCGTTTCAATATCGCTCATAGGAATTACTGTTCCACTTGTCGCACTTTGATATTTACTTCTTGTAGCACTTGTCACAGTTACAGCATTGGCCCATTTTCCAAAATCATAATCGTACCAATTATTATTGTCTACCTTTTCCCAAGTGCTACTAGATTCATTCCATACTACTTTTATCATGTTGGCTTCTGTATCTACTACTGGAATGATTCCTTCTACTATTTTCTTACCACTTGGAAAAGCTAACTCCTTATTATATAGTCCTCCATTACTCCCAAATATCATTACCTCATCTTTATCTGTATTGTTTGCTATCTTCAAACGATACGTTTTTACTCCATTATTCTTTATTACTTCTCCTTCTTCTCCCATAGGTATATCTTTTGTACTATCATAACTGACATTCACTCCATCTGCTACTTCATACCAAAAGTTAAACTTTGCATCCATCTGATTTTCATTCTTCAAAGTAATTACTATTTCTTTACTTTCTCCACTTTTGATTACTATACTATGATTCTTATCTAAACCCTCACTCTCTATTGTTGCTGCTATTTCTCCTGTTACGATATTTAGAGAACCTTTTCTTTCTGCACCACTTGTAAACAAAGCATAGGAAAATCCTCCCACTATTAAAAATAAACTGACAATTCCTATTAAAACAATGTAACTATTTCTCTTTATAAATCTTTTTCTCAATTGATATTTTATTTTTCCTATCATTTCTTTAACCTCATCTTTCCATCATAAAGTTAAATACTTTATGACTTTTGAGGTTATTTTTCTTCTATACCAATAGTTCTTTTATAATTGACTATTTTTATGACTGTTTTTATTTTTTGCCTACATTGTCTTTTTTTATCATATCCTGTATTAAGTGACTACTACTAGACTATTTATTACTTTTCATCATTCTACTTTTTTCATTGTCTATTAACGGTTCTCATTATCTTTTACTTGATTATATTTTTTTCTCATTGTATACTCATTTATAAGTAGGATATACTTTTTATCCACTTATCATAAAGTATTTAACTTTATGAATTTTTATTTTGTACAAAACTTCTAAATCCTCTAATAAGGCAACTATGTCGCACTTAACACGAGACGGAACGATAAATACTTATGGCTATTACCACCAGTAAAGCTATAATAGAAAACACCGGCAAGCGAACTGTACGAATAATGCCCACCACGCACGGACCATGGGTATTGTTCTATTTCCATAGATGTATAATCTTCATACCATCCTGCTGTTTCATTTAATGCCTGACTTATACATACTTTTCCTTTACATGCTGTTAATGGATCACTACTTGTATAAAAATCATAATACTTCTCTTCCAACCAATCCTTTCCTATATAATTATTTCCATCTCCTAATAATCCCGTATATCCCGAATTATAGACAGAACTATGTCCTGAATATTTCCGCCCACCTGGGGCATAATTCCCCATCATATATTCCCAAGCACCACCTGACATATCATAGATTCCATAGATTGTTCCCGTTGTCGAGGCACCTGTTCCCTTCAAACTTTTTTCATAAGTATACTGGCATCCATAGTTTGTATTTCCATTACTTGGGAATCCATAACTGCAACCTGTTATATAACTATCCGATTTATTCTGATATATCTCTTTATTTGCTCCACTATAATTCCTATTACCTAATTTTCCATATTTACTTTGGGAAAGATAGGCAACTAAGGCCCATTCACTATTCTTCATCGCATGAGAGTTTAATTTATTTGTACTAAATCCATAACGATTCCCACTCTTTGTCACATTTCTTCCCACCCCAGCAATATTTGCTGGTTGAATCTCCCTCCAGCTGGTCACGTTCGGTTTAATCATCGCATCTAAATTTGTCACATTTCCTCCCCCATTTGCAGTAGAAGGACTTGAACTACTCGTCTCAAACTTTCCTATCCAGATTCCACTTAACTCCTCATTTCCAAATGTAAAACCATCTGGCGTTCTCCAACCACTTACTCCATCACTTACTTTGTACTGAGCACTTCCTGTCTCTTTTTCCTCTTTTCCTATAAATTTAATATCTATCTCTCCTGGTAAGCTTAAAGTTGGTTTACTAGTTAAATATTCTCCCTGTTTTCCATAATAAGCAGTCCCATCTTCGCTTCCTATCGTATAAGAATACCTTGGGATATACACCCACATCGTCTCGATATCACTCATCGCAATTGCTGTTCCACTTGCCGCACTTTGATATTTACTTCTACTAGCACTTGTTACCGTCACAGCATTGGCCCATTTTCCCGCATCATAATCGTACCAATTATCGTTTCCTGCCTTCTCCCATGTTTGCGTCGTTTCATTATAAACTACTGCTATCATGTTATTATCTTTTACCACTGTAATACTTTCCACCTCTTCATTAATTATTCTTTTTCCCTCTGGAAAAACTAAATCTTTATCATAAAAACCTCCATTACTCCCAAATATTACTATTTGATTATTATTGCTACTATTCGTTATTATTAGTTTATAAGTTCTTTGTTCATTTCTCTTTATTATTTCACCTTCTTCTGTTGGTGGAATATCATCCTCACCATCATATGTTACTTCCACTTCATCTGCCGCTTCATACCAAAAATTAAATTTTACATCTCTTCCGTTCTCATTCTTTAATACAATTATGATTTCCCTACTCTCTCCTGCTCCTACTGTTATTCTATTTTTACTATCTAACTCTTCACTTTTTATACTCATCACTAAATCTCCTGTTACGATATTTAGGGAACCCTTACTTTCAGAACTTACGGCAAACATAGCATAGGAAAAGCCTCCGACTATCAAAAACAAACTGACAATTCCTATTAAAACAATATAACTATTTCTTTTTTCCATTCTTTTTTTCAACTGATATTTTATTTTTCCCAACATTTCTATAACCTCATTTCTTTTTATCATAAAGTAATTTACTTTATGACTTTTGAGGTTATTTTCTTTCTATATCAATAAAGTATTTTATTATTGACTATATTTTTGACTATCTTTGTTCCTTTAGAAATTTTTGTCCTTTTTTGTTTTTTCTATCACTTTTGACTACTATTAGACTACTTATTACTATCTAAAACACTTATTTTTTATTATCTTTTTAAATACTTTATTGGTTTCATACTTGATTATATTTTTTTCTCATTGTATACTTATTTATAAGTAGGATATACTTTTTATCCGCTTATCATAAAGTAAATTACTTTATGAATTTTTTATTTTAACTTGCACTTAATACAAGTCGAAAACTATAACCTGGACCTGAGTGACCATAAAGCCGATAAAATGAAAAAACTCCCGAATTCACACCATCTGCACTACTAGCACCACGAGCAATCCATGGATACTCATTAGTTATCATTACTGCTAAATCAGAATACCATCCCAATGTCTCGCTCAAAGCATGAGATTTACATATCTTTCCATCACACGAATTTAAAACATTATTACTCGTATAAAAATTATAATATTTATCCTCTAACCAAGCTTTTCCTGTATAGATGCTTCCATCCTTGAACAAACCACTATAACCAGAATGTAAATTAGAACCTAAACTATTTCCCGTATATCTTTGTCCATTAGAAGTATAATCTCCCATTACATATTCCCAGGTACCTCCATTCATATCATAAATCCCATAAATTGTCCCTGTTGTAGATGCCCCTGTTCCAGATATATTCACATCATAAGTATATTGACATCCTTCATACCTGACAGCATTAAACTTTCCTGAACTACATCCCGTCATCCAGTTAGTGGAATTATTATGATAAACTTCCTTAGCAGCCGAAGTATAGTTCTTATTACCCAACTTACCATACCTACTTTGACTTAAATATGCCACTATGGCCCACTCATCATTCTTCATCGCATGAGAATTTAAGTTATTACTACTAAATCCATACCGATTGCCACTCCTCGTCACATTTCTTCCAATCTCAGCAATATTTGCCACTTGCAGTCCTCTCCAACTCACCACGTTCGGTTTAATCATAGCATCTAGTGTTGTGACATTTCCCCCTCCATTTGCAGCAGAAGGAGTTGAACTACTCGTCTCAAACTTTCCTACCCAGATTCCGCTTAACTCCTCATCTCCAAATGTAAATGCATCTGGGGTTCTCCAGCCACTAATTCCTTCTTGAACCCTATACTGAGCACTTCCTACCTCTTTTTCTTCTTTTCCTATAAATTTAATATCTATCTCTCCCGGTAAGGCTTGGGTTGGTACACTATTCAAATATTCTCCCTGTTTACCATAATAAGCAGTCCCATCTTCACTTCCTATCGTATAAGAATACCTTGGGATATACACCCACATCGTCTCGATATCACTCATCGCAATTGCTGTTCCACTTGCCGCACTTTGATATTTACTTCTACTAGCACTTGTTACCGTCACAGCATTGGCCCATTTTCCCGCATCATAATCGTACCAATTATCGTTTCCTGCCTTCTCCCATGTTTGCGTCGTTTCATTATAAACTACTGCTATCATGTTATTATCTTTTACCACTGTAATACTTTCCACCTCTTCATTAATTATTCTTTTTCCCTCTGGAAAAACTAAATCTTTATCATAAAAACCTCCATTACTCCCAAATGTTACTATTTGATTACCACTGCTATTATTCGTTATTATTAGTTTATAAGTTCTTTGTTCGTTTCTCTTTATTATTTCACCTTCTTCTGTTGGTGGAATATCACCTTCACCATCATATGTTACTTCTACTTCATTGACTCCTTTATACCAAAAGTTAAATTTTACATCTCTCCCATTCTCATTCTTTAATGTAACCGTTATTTCCTTGCTCTCTCTAGCTCCTACTGTTATCCTATTTTTACTATCTAACTGTTCACTTTCTACATTTATTACTAAATCTCCTGTTACAATATTGAGTGTTCCTTTGCTCTCCGATTTTACTGCAAACATCGCATAAGAAAAACCTCCTACTATTAAAAATAAACTTAGTATTCCTACCAATACAATATAGTTACTTTTCCTTAATCTCTTCCATTGATACTTTATTCTTCCTAACATTCTATAACCTCTTTCTTATCATAAAGCTAAATACTTTATGATTTTTAAGGTTATTCTTCTTATGTATCAACAAATATTATATAGATGACTATTTTTATGACTGTTTTTATTCTCTCCAGAACCTTGTCTTATTTTGTCCTTATCATGGCCTTTTGACAATCCTTTGACTAATTACTCTTCTCCCTGCTTATTTTTATTTTCTTATTCTTTCGTAATTTTTGTTTTCCCACTTGATTATATTTTTTTCATATTATATACTTAATCTATAAATATCATAAGCACTTAAAAAAACTCATAAAGTATTTAGCTTTATGAATTTTTGTTTATAAACAAAAAACTGAGTTTTCACTCAATTTCATTTTCTTAATGTTTTACTTTTTTCTTTTTCCATAAAATAGCACTTGTAATACCTAACCCTAGTAAAACTAAAACACCACCAACAATATAAAGACTTCTAGAAAGAAAACTTGACGTATTGGGAACATATACCTTTGGATTATTTTTCATCTGTACAGTAGTAACCTTATTTCCATCTACTGTAAAATCAATACACGTAGTATTTAACATATACCCTTCTGGTGCCAAAGTTTCACATAATTGATATTCTCCATTAGAAAGCGATAAATAATGAGGACTATCACCTGATACCCATGTCCAACTTTTAGAAGAGTCATTCTTATTCGTAACAGTTAAACTAGCCCCTGGCAATTCCTTTTCATTAGTAGCGTCTACTTTACTAATTCTAGTAAAATTACCAAGTGAAAATCCTACACTAGCATTCTCTGTTGGAACGTATCCTAATAATACATCTGAGAAGACCTGTTTCTTATTTTTATCCACAAGTTTATTAGATGAAGAAGTAACATGATAGCCAATAGCATCTAGCTCTACAAACTGTCCTATAATTTGTATTTGAACAGAGGAAAGATCCATCTCTTCTAAATTTTTCTGTAATGGTACATAAATTTTGAAAGAACCTGATAGATTACTCATATTCGTAATTACTTGATTATCATTGTCTATTAAATAAACACCATATTTATTAGGGTCATGAATACTAACAGAATAATTCATATAATTTTCCACATTTTCACTAGGAGTTGGTGTAATTTCCTCTGTAACAAAGAACTCACCAGACTTATCTATCACGTAGCTTACCTTTCCATCCGCAATACCAGTCATAGCAGAACTATTTACCTCTTTTTCCCTATAAGCTTCTGCCTCATCTACTAGTTGTAAAATATAATTTAAATAAACATAATTTTCTTGTTTAGATGCTTCTAAAATAACCTGACGCACATTCTCCCCTGTCATAATATCAGTACTACCTTCTATATAAAAATCACAAGAATTAATATCATCTTTTACAACAGCACAATAATTATCGGCAAATAAGTTTTTATTTTCGAATAAATATAACCATAATGCAATCTGAGTTATATACTCTTTTGTAGAATTATCAGAAACACCACCATATTTACCCTGTGAAAAAACAGTATTTGTCGTATTCGTACTGTTATATCCATGACTTAAGATATAAAGAACTCCTCTATCTTTTACTTTTATAGGATTATTCTCAGTCATTTCAAAATTTTCTGTAGCAGCAGGAAATGTCAAGTTTTTCATTAAAGTATATAAAGGATGAGAATTATCACTCACTCGGTAGTTAGGTACAACATTAAAATTATGTAAATAATTACTATAGGATGGATTCCTAGAAAGAGAATCTGAAATAAAATTAATAGTACTATCACCACCAGTATAGTTAGAAACAAAGTCTTCTGTAGGAATCTTAGAGGACTTTGTAACAGGTGCAGCATAGCTTTGATTAAACAATTTCATCCCCATCACACACATAAATACAAAAAGTATACTTCCGAATAATACAAATGCTCTCTTTTTCATAATCTGTCTATTTCCTATCATTCTATCACCTCTTATTATCTATTTTTAGTATAGCATGAGTTATTACAAAAGTAAATTTTTTATCCATAGAAAAAAGAAAAACCAAAACTTGATATTCTTTCGAATTCTCTATCAAATTTCAGCTTTTCCTATGAAACAGACGAGCCAGGCACCGGCTGTGAAGCTACATTAGGAGTCGGTACAGCTTGTTGAGTTGGTGGATTTCCATCCCAAATTCTAACAACATCACAGTTTCCACTCATCGGTTCAGGATTTGGCATTTGCATTTTTACAATTAAAGGAATTTTAAATGCCCGTCCAAAAGCAAGACAAGTACCAGACTGTAGACTCTTTTGTTTTTCAACAATTTCGTCACTAATGTTAGGAACCATTTTTCTAATGTATTCTACATCAGTTGGATGATTCATTTTAAAAATCAAGAAATTAGAGCATTGTGAAATAACCGTATCCGAAAGTTCTACTGGTCTTTGCGTAATAAGTCCTAAAATCATACCATACTTACGTCCCTCTTTGGCAATACGGTCAAAAATGTTATAGCCAATCAAAAAGTTATCGGTATCTTTTTGTACATAACGATGCGCTTCTTCCACCACAATATGGAAAGGAATACTAGCACGATTTTTAAGCCCCTTTACAAATTCAAAGATAAGTCTAGAGTAAACTTTAGTAATTACCTTAGCAAAATCATCATCGACATCATCTAAATTAATGTTAACCATCTGATATTTCTTTCCATTATTAATTAATAAAGAGGAAAGATAAGTCTCTAATCCAATATAGTTTGGAACATCGAAATATTTAGCATATGGTCCAATAATAAGAGAATGAAGACGGACACGGATTGTTACAGCATCTCCATAAGTATTTTCATTACGCAACCATCCCTCACTAATCAATGTAAAATTCAAAGCCTTTTCCAAGTCTGCCAATGTATAAAACACATTACCTGTAGGTTCGTAACTATCATATTCTTCATGGATGAAACTAGATACATACTCAGTTAATAAAACACTTTCCGTAAATTGACCTTGAGAATCTATCAAGAAACACTCCCTAAATTTTCTAGTATAACCAACACCTTGCAATACTGACTCTAGATTAAACTCGGGAGTAGAACAGCTTGCAATGATAGAGAAAATATCATTTCTTTTATTGGGTCCTGTTTGATTCGTATATAAAATAGACATAATCGCTTTAGCAATTAAATGATTTTTATACTTTTGAGCCTCATTATCACTTTCGGCAAATATCATAGCAAGTTTAAGCATTCTCTCAATAATCGGCAATTGAGAATGTTCTGTCACTTCTAGTAATAAAGCAATATCATTAGAATTTAAAAGCCAAATAGGTAAACGTAATTTTTCTCCAAAATTATCGGTTTCATTTGTCGTATAAAATTTATAATTATAATTAGGATTAATTTTATTAATATCTTTAAAAGCATTATAATACTCTCCAGAAGAGTCAAATAACAAAATATTAGAACGATAAGGGAAAAGTCTTTGATCAGCAAACATATTCTGGAAAATCCTAGATACCCCACAACTTTTACCAGCACCACTATTACCAATAATAGCAAAATGATTACTAAAAAAACCGTTTACATCTAAATAGACAGGGTGATCATTATAAAAAGGACTCACTCCAAGAAGCATATTTCCCTTCTTGTCCTCTCCAACAACCATAGGAATTTCTTCTGGTTTAATAACTCTAATAGTAGCATCTAGCGTAGGTTTCCGAATAACACCACCAATTAAGCGTCCATTTACTATTTCCCCTAGAAAACGTATCTTTACATTTTCTTGATCCATATCATCAATCTCACCTAAAACTTTTTTATCTTTATCTTCAAAAATAACATGCAAATTCATTAAATTGATAACAACTTCTTGCTCTTTTTTTAATTTAACAGTTGCAGTATGATCACTAATATAAATAATTCTGTCAAACATACAAATTCCCCTTTACCTATTCTTTCCTATTTTAAAGTATACTATTAATCTTATAATTAATCAAGATGAATGAAAAAAATATCCAAAATAAAAAGTTTCTTTTTAAGAAACAATATTCTATTTATAATAGAGAGGCTAATATTTTTTCACTTCTTAATAAAATCACTTATTATATAACTATCACAACACACCAATTTTAAAACAAAATTCCATAAGATATTACCAAATCCTATTTTTCTTTCATATTAAACGTTAAAAAATCATTCCTAATTTTCTCCAAAACCAGATTATCTACTTCTGTTTTATACATAGCAACACCGACAGGCCACTCTTTATCAATCCATTTTATTCCATATCTTTCTACCACTTTATCATACCGAGCAACAGCATGAAAATGAACAAAATTCTCCTTCATCATATTAGCATGATAATTGAACTTCACTGCCCCACAAAGTTTTACAACCATTTTCAAAGAAATGACACACTTCTGGAAACTCCGCCATCTCATCCATCGTAACATCCCCTAAAGATAAGCATTTTCTCTTCAACAAAATGATACAACTTCCAATTATTACTGGAACTGGCCTCAATAACAAAATCCAAAACTTAAATTCTTTAATAACTAAATCTTCTCTATTAAAACGCCCCGCGAATTCATACATAAATATCTTCCCCTCTCACAAACTATCTCGAATTTTCTTTTTCAAACCATCATCATCTATCTTATTAATCAAAATTTCCATAGTACTTTTTCTCTTAAATAATCCTAATTTTTCCTCATACTGATCCAATTTCTTTAATACAATCTGTAACTGCTTATAAATTGCATTACGACTCACCTCATAATTTTCTGCCATCTCACTTAAGGATAAATTTTTAAAATAATAATCTTCGAAATATTTTCTTTGCGTAGGAGTTAGTAACTCATGATAATGATCATACAAATTATTATAATAAATTAATTCCCGCATCATAAAATATCACACCATTTCAAAATAGATACTAAAATCATTGCACCACCTGCGGCACTATAAACCCAACTCATATACGCCCGTTTATAATACTTTATATTATTAAGTGCTAAAACAAATAAGTCTAATCCTAAGAAAAACTCTAACCAGACAAAAAAATCTCGTTTAAAAAAAGCAACTATTACTAATATTGTTGTAACAAAAGTCATAAATAATTGCAATTTTAAAGTAATTTGATAATCCCATTTCACCTTTTGCACAGGCATCGCTTTCACCGATGACCTTTCTTTACGTTTACCCATATTACCACCTCATATTTTTATATCATATCTTTAAATAAACCATAAATATATTTCTCAATATCAAATACCTGCAAATCTTCTTTCCGCTCACCTAGGCCAATATATTTTACAGGAATCCCGACTTCCTCTTTAATGGCTAAAACGATTCCGCCTTTTGCAGTACCATCTAATTTTGTAAGGACAATACCTGTAATATTCGTTATTTCCTTAAAGCTTTTCGCCTGACTTATTCCATTTTGTCCTGTAGTAGCATCAATTGCTAACAAAGTTTCGTGGGGTCCTTCTGCAACAATCGAAGTAATAACACGATTTATTTTTTCTAACTCCTTCATCAAGTTTACTTTATTTTGAAGTCTTCCCGCAGTATCCACCAATACTACATCATAGGCTTCATCAACTGATTTTGTAATACCATCAAAAACAACACTAGCAGGATCGGCACCTTCTTCTTTTCCATAAAAAGAAACACCAATTTTCTCCCCCCATTCTTTAAGTTGCTCTACTGCTCCTGCTCGAAAAGTATCAGCGCCAACTAATAATACCTTTTTACCTTCGTTTTTTAATTTCCAAGCAAGTTTGGCAATAGTAGTTGTCTTCCCTACACCATTTACTCCTACAAACAAAATCACAGTAGGACCGCTTTGACTATATTGAATCCTACTAGATAACACTTCATCATTTACATAAATAATAAAAAGTTCATCTACAATAATTTCTTTCAAATCTTCTGGACTTTCAATATTCTCATGCTTTACACGGATACGTAATTTCTCTATAAAATCCATAACAGTATTAACTCCAATATCAGCCATAATCAAAATTTCTTCTAATTCATCAAAATATTCCTCATCTATCTTATTATATTTTCCAGTTAAATTAGCAAGACGAGAGACAAATCCCTCACGTGATTTTGCTAGTCCTTTCTCATAAATTTTTAAATCATTTTCTTTTTCCTCTTTCAAAGCATTAGGCTGATTCTGACTGTCACTGCTATCTTCTGAACCTTGAAACATATTTTTTATTTTATTAAATAATCCCATATTTATCACCTATTAAGATTATATCATAAATCAAATAAAGATGAAAATGAAAACACCTCCAAAGGAAGTGTATTTCGCCATTATCTAATTCATAATTACTTTTTTGTCATTACTTTATTATTAGTATCATTCTCAGAAGTTCCATCAATCGTCATAGAAACCCCAATTTTCTCAGATTCTTTTGCACAATCCATTAAAACATTACACATTTGATAGACACCTAGACTATTAGGAAGTGATTTCATAATACCAATAACACTACCAGCACAAATATTTTCATAAATATTTGATACTTGTCTACTGTTTTCACAATAACCTGCTGGAATTGAAATTCCCTTATAAATAATACGAGAGTCACTATCCGCAAAGCCATGATCCTGATACTGTTGCATTGCAATAAAAGCACTCTCTAGGCTTTCCCCTGGCTCTACACAAAAATCAATGGAAGCAATTTTACGTTCTTCAGGATATAATTTGCGTTTTCTTATTTGCGAATCCTCCTGATGATAATCTAAAATTTCATTAATATCTTCATAAGCACCTGCGGGAATTACAACATTACCATCAATAATACTAGAATCCTCATCTGCAAGTGATAACGCTTGATATTGTTTCAAAGTTTCAAAAACATCTCTTACTGTTCCAGTATTAACAACACGAAAATTAACTGTAACAGCTTTTCTAATTCCACAATTTTTCATATACTTCTCCTTTCGTCTCTATATTATAAATTGTTTTTCTATAAATAACAAGAAATTTTATCTTCAATTTTTTCTATATATACGTTATAATATGTAGCTGGTGATAATATGGAAAAAATCGACTATCTAACACTTAATGAAGTTCTTGAAGAATACTTAGCAACAAATAGAAATACTATTTATGTAAAAAATTTATACTTATATTTTGAAAAAGCCACTCAACTAATTCAATGTCAGCAATTGGATACTACCATTCCAGTTCAAGAAACATATATCGATTTATTAGAAGGAATCAATTTAATTACAGAATATTTAGAAGAGTTAAACCCCATTTTAAAAAATAACTTTTTAAATATGCTATCCAATGGAGAGATTGAAATTAACTATACAGATGAGGACTGCTATTTAGAAGAAAAGAGGAAAGGATCTTGGCATAAGCATCATGCTCATAATATAGAAAAAAAGGAAATTGACCAAACAGTTTATAGTCATAGTATTCCTATCTCAATCATCGATATTGATAATAAAAATACAACCTATTCTCTTCTTGCAACCTTTATCCATGAATTTCTTCACACTACAACCATATATGATAAATGGAAAAACTATATATCGGAATCAAAACGTGCTGTAAGTGAGTTTATCTCCATTTACTTTGAATTCGACTTTGTTAACTGGCTAATACAGAAAAAGAAATATCAGAAAAAATTACTTTTATCTGTCTACTCTAATCGCTATAGTAATACAATAAATGAAAAAAATTTAAACGCCTTTATAAATGAAACTGCCTTTTTATATAAAAAGGCAACGGAAGGTGTTTTGGATAAATACAGTTTTAAGACAGGAAACATTAATACTGAACCTGATCATTATTATTCCATATGTAGGAGCCTAGACAAAGCAATAAAATTTAAGCAGAAAAAAGAAAAAATGCAAGAGAGTTTTCAATATTTAAAAACAGAAAGAATACAACTTTTAAATGCAACAAAGAGTGCCCCCTATTTACTGGGTGCTCCTCTTGCCTATTACCTTATCTCCTCTAATCAAATAACAGCACAGCAAATGCTAGACTTTTCCTCTGAAATTAATAGTCTAAATTTAGAACAAAGTCTACATAAAATCAATTTATCACAAGAGGCAATTACAAATCTTGACTATACAAAAATTATGAACCATATGTATGATGAGATTATTCAAATTTCAAAACAAAAAACAAAATGTATTAAAAAGGTCTTAACGAAAGAGTAGACAATATTACTCTTTTTTGTTATAATTAGACTCGGTTAGTTACTTATATAAAAATTAACTTAATGAAAGGAGAAAGAATGAAAGAAGTAAAACCAAATGGAACTAAGATTATCGTTCTAGGTGGTTTAGGAGAGGTCGGTAAAAATATGTATTGTGTAATGCATAACGACCAAATTATTATTATCGATGCTGGAGTCAGTTTTCCTGAAAGTGAACTTCTAGGAATTGACTATGTATTACCAGATTTTACTTTTTTAAAAGAAAACGAAAACAAAATTAAGGCACTTTTTATTACGCATGGACACGAGGATCATATCGGTGGAATACCATTTTTATTACAAAGTATTTATATTCCAGCAATTTATGCGCCTAATCATGCCAAAGAGTTAATTTCTGTAAAATTAGAAGATCGTAATATTCGATATGATAATTTATTTGTATATAATGAAGATTCTAAACTACAGTTTGGCGATATCAAAGTAGATTTTTTTAGAACTACCCACTCTATTCCAGATTCTCATGGTATTGCAATTACAACGCCAGATGGCACAATCGTTACAACAGGAGATTTTAAGTTCGACTTAACTCCTATCGGACCTATGGCCAATTTGTATAAAATGGCAAGTCTTGGTGAAGAAGGAGTTGACTTATTAATTAGTGATTCAACAAATGCTTTAAACGATGGATTTTCCACAAGCGAATCTCGCGTAGATGATGCTTTAGGAGAAATGTTTGATCGTTGCCCAACTAACCGTTTAATCATTGCAACATTTGCATCTAACATCTATCGTGTAAAACATATTTTTGAAACTTGTTATAAACATAATCGTAAAATCTGCGTTTTTGGACGTAGTATGGAAAATAATATCAAAATTTCAATTGAAGGTGGTTATATTGATCACAAAGAATTACTGATTACACCAGATGAAGCTAATAAATTAAAACCAGGAGAAGTAGCAATTCTTTGTACGGGCTCACAAGGAGAACCTCTTGCAGCTTTGTCAAGGATTTCTAATGGTACTCATAAACAAATTAAACTTAGACCAGATGATGTAGTAATATTTTCATCTAGTGCAATTCCTGGCAATGCTCTTAGTATTTCGAAAATTATTAATAAGCTTTGTCTACAAGGTGTTAGAGTGTATACTAATAAAGCGCTATCCGACTTGCATACATCAGGACACGCTAATGAGGAAGAGTTAAAATTAATGATACGCTTATTAAAACCTAAATATTTAATGCCATTCCACGGAGATTATCGAATGTTAAAAAAGCATGCAAATGTAGGTATTGAATGTGGAATTCCTAAGGAAAACACCTTTGTACTGCAGAATGGAGATAGTCTAGATCTAGTAAAGCATGAAATTAGTAAAGGCTATAGTATGCCTGGTGCTGATATTTATGTAGATGGTAATAGAATTGGTGAAATTGGCGGAGCAGTATTACGTGATCGTAAGATTATGGCCAGTGATGGTATTTTAGTAGTTATTGTCAACGTTGATATGAAAAAACGTGAATTGTTAATTAAACCAAATATCACTACAAGAGGATTTGTTCTAATTAATGAAAATGAAAAATTATTACATAAAATAGAACATCAAGCCGATAATATTGTCAAAAAACTATTAAGTGATCCAAAGAGCAATTTTGCTACAATGAAAACAGAGATTACAAGCCAAATGATTTCATATGTTTACGAACTTACTGGCAGAAAACCAATCATACTTCCTGTAATATTAGATATAAAAAGAAGTAACCAAACATTAAACGTTTAGTTACTTTTTCCTAAATTGAAATTTCAACCGCACCATCAGGTGCGGCTTTTTGATACAAT
>CAJUHO010000025.1 GCA_910586195.1 uncultured Bacilli bacterium | reverse complement strand
GATATAGAATTAAAATATAAATAAAGTGGTGCGGTTGAAATTACAATAAAGAAAACGCTCTCGCGTTTTCTTAAGTTAACAACATTAATAAAACTCTTACTCTTTTTTATGGAATACGTAAAATAAATTCCCCATCTTTTGAATATAAATATTTTTCACGAGCATATCTAGCAATATAATCTGGATCTTGTAACTTATCAGCATCTACTTTTAAAGCTTCCTCTTTTTCTTTCAAATTCACTAGCTCCTTCTCCAATTGCTTTTTCTCCTGATATTTTGCAAAAATTTCAACCCAGTAACGACCAATTGAAAAAGTAGTAACAATAATAATGAATAAAGAACCAAAACCTAAAAATAAAATACGCCTTATTGCTTTTCCATCCTTTTTTTTCTTCTTAGCCATTACACGCCCACCTACCTTAGTAGAGTATACTCCATGGCAATAGTTAAATCAATAAGAAAAAATTAAATTTACACTATTTTACAAAAATTAATTATTCACCTTATTATTTCGTTTTGCAATCCTTTGAAGTATTAATCGCAACTTTTTTGTTCTAGCATAACCGATTAAAAAACCTAAAAAAATTAATAAATAAAAATATAAATGTAAGATACCACCATTAATAAATTTTAAAATTAAAAAATAAAGAAGAGACATATCTATCACAAAAATAAAATTAATTAAAATTCGAAACCATTTCTTTTTAGAAAACAAGAAATTATAATGCATATTAACAACTAGAGAAAAGAAAAGGCCAAACCCAAAAGAATAAATAAGCGAAAAAATTTGAATTTTAAGATTCACTATTTAAACAGACGATTAAAAATCGTGCTTTCCTTATTTTTTTTATCCCCTTCTTCAAGATAAGTCATACTATGAATAAGTCCTTTAATTACAACAGTACCTTGTAATGTATCCAATTTAATAAGTTCTAAGTTTTCTCCTTTAACCAATAAATAACTCATAACGGTATCCATTAAAAATTGTTCATCATCAAAATTATCAATTTTTTTTACCCCTGAAATAATAAGGTTTTTACGTTCTGTTAAACTAATACTATGATTATAATTACTAATACTATTTTGCTTATCCATCTTCTTCCTCCTCACCACATCATATGAAAGAAAGAAAAAATTAGAACAAAAAAAATACGAACAAATCGTATTTTTATAATATTATTTATTCTTCTGTTTGTTCTTCATCATTTACATTATTATATGCCTCAATGATAGCATCTTCAAACATACTACGTACTTCTGGATTAATTGGATGTGCAATATCGCGATATGCTCCAGTTGCTGTCTTACGACTTGGCATTGCAATAAACAATCCATTATCTCCTTCAATAATACGAATATCATGAACTGCAAAACTATCATCTAATAAAACAGATGCAATTCCTTTCATACGTGAACCTTCTTTTTCGATTTTACGTACATTTACAGATGTAATTTTCATATGTTTTCCTCCCTCTTAAAGTCTATAACTTTATAATTATATTATAAAATAAGGAATTACAAAAAGCAACTGTTTTTACATATTATAGACAAAATCAGTGTCATTAAATTTTAAAAATCAAATTTATTTCATAATCTCCAAGCTTTCTGTAAGAATATCATTATAACTAAATGACTTTATTCTACTATTATCATCAAGCGTTTCAATAATGAAAATAGCAGGATAAACTTCTACTATTTTACCTGAAAATTCTTCCACTTGGTTTCTACTTCCATTAAATTTAAATTTTAAAAGTTTATTTATATTATTATTTACTACTTCCTTTGCCTTTTCTATTGTCATCTTGGATACCCCACATACATCGTTCCCATTGTAATAATCCCTCCGATTCCATCACTACCATATTTTGTTTTTTCAATTAAAGAAATTAAATCAATACTTTTATTTTTTTCTGCTAAAGCTATACTAGATGCAATAATTGCTGGATCTAAAGCATGAATGTTAATCCTCTTAGGGCTAGATGCGAAATTAGCACCAGCCTTAATTAGTTCCTCATAGTTTGACTGGCAAGCCCCTGCAATAACAATTAACTTATCTTGACTTTTTTCATACTCACGTACTGCTTCAACAGCTTTTATAAAGCTTGGACTATTCTGATAGCTATTGGGCCTTTTTTTATTATAAGAATCATGTCCTGTAATAACTATAATATCAGGATTATAATCTTTAACCCATTCTACTATCTTTTCATGAATTTCTTTTTCATTTACCTTTACTCCATATGCCTTTACATTCAAATCCTTATAAAACTTCATACAACGATCCAAGTAATCTGCATCACCATCTGCTGACCTTTTTTAAGTAACCTTAAAAAACTTTTATTTAAACTCCTCTTTCAGTAAATTACTTTTCCAAACTAGAAGTATCCTTAGTAATAACACAATTTATTTTACTATTTTCAATATCATGCGTCATCCTTTGAAATTCTAATATAGACTGCTACTTTTCCCTCCACTTAAATTTATGACTATAATTAACAATACATACAAAAAGAGATAGACTTTCTTCTATCTTTTTTATCACTTATTGTACAAAAACTATTTAATATCTTTGTATATCAAAAATATGATAACAAATGTAATAATGATAATAATAAGACCAACTAAAACTTTTAATTTTAAATTATCTTTTCTTTTCTCATCATTATTAAAAGTTGTAACAAACTCATTAAAATCCTTTAAATCCTTATCTTCTATTTTCTTACTATCAAAAACTTTTGAACCCTGCGTTATAATTTCTATATCATTTTGATATTTATTTTGTTTCGTTGCATCAAAACACTTTAATTTATCTAATTCTTTAGCATTTATTTTACTCAATCGACTAGTATCAGTTATAGTTGTAATTAATTCTTCAATTCGTTTTGCCTCTTCTGAATTAATTTTTTTCATATATTGTTGTCTCGCACGTACATCATGTAAGAATTGGTAATCAATTCCATTCATATCATAATACTTATTCTTTTGTCTTTCTAATAAGCGATTCCCCAAATCACTCTCTAAAATCATAGAACGTTCTTGCAATTGCCGATAATCATCATAAATACCGGATTGAGTATTTATACTCTCATTTCTTAATCTCTCCTCTTCGTCAAATGATGAAATAAATGAATCATCATCCTGAAAAGAGTCCAATTCCTGATATAATAATTGATTTCTATAGCTTCGACTTGCAATACGGGATCGCTGATTATAATATTTCTCCATTCTACTAGCCATATAATCACCTAAATATATAATACCATATTTTTACAAAAAAACATTTCTTATAATCCTTTCCATTTTACATAAGTAATATAATAAAAATTATAAATTCTTATATATTACAATGATATAATATTCATTTATTTACATATAATTTACACAATATATAGTATAACATTTACACTTCCGATGTGTAATATGATACCATATAATTAGGAGGGATTCTATGTTTGAAAACTTTATTTTAATGATTATAACAATTATTCCAATTACATTTTTTTTAAAATTCACATTTGATAAGGACAAAATTGAGAAAGAACCAGTTTCACTACTATTAAAACTTTTCATAGCTGGAGTATTATCTACAGCAATAGTTTTAGTAATATCTCAAACATCAAAAAGTATTATAAATATAAATAATAATATATATAACTCATTTATTGAAATTGCCTTTATAGAAGAGTTATGCAAGTGGATTTGTATATATATTATTACATGGAATAATAAAGAATTTGATTATAAGTTTGATGCTATCGTATATAGTATATTTGTATCCCTTGGATTTGCATTTGTTGAAAATGTTGGATACTCATTCAATTATGGAATTACAGCATCCCTATTAAGAGCGATAATATCTGTCCCTGGTCATGCATTCTTTGCCATATATATGGGATATTATTTAGGACTTGCAAAAATGTATTACAGTAAAAAAAGAAAAAAACAAGGAAGAATTAACAAACTATTTAGTATTTTAATTCCTACAATTTTACACGGAATATATAACTACTGCTTAATTAGCGAAAATAGTGCTTTATATATCATTTTCATTTTATTTATTATTTCATTATATATATTAGCATTCAAAACTATAAACAATTCATCTGATGTTGATATGAATTTTTCAAATAAGTTATCATCATAATGATTTATAAACATATCTATAAAAAATACTAGCAATTTATTTATGCTAGTATTTTTTATTTTCTAATCGTAAACTGTACCGAATACTCATTGCTAGTATTAGTAAGAACTTTCAAATCTTCATAAGACTTTTTAAAGTAATCACTTAAATCATCAGCTGTTTGCATAACACTAGACTTAGATGTATGTATAATCTTAACGGTCAAAACATTTTCATTAGTATTTTCAAATGTAATTTCCATTCCACTTGGAACTGCAAATGGGGTAATCACTACAGCATTATAACCTGAAGCTCTTTCTATATCAGATGATACTTTAATAAGTAAATAACGTGAACCATTTGGATGAATAAAGTAATCTACAAATGATTTAGGAGTAGTCCCAGTATTATTTTTCGTAACAGAAGCTTGTATGTCTGATCTGAAATATATCTCCTTCAAAATAGTTTCAGGGATATCTTTATATACTGATATCAAACCACTTTGAAAACTCGTTAACATTGTCTGTGGACTACCAAAAGCAATATGTGGTATACCCTTGGCATAAGAAGCAGCTGTACTAAATATAGTTGCCTTATCGATTAATACTTTACTACATGTATTCTTCTCTTGATATTCTTTTAATTGTAATCCAGAAATCTTATTATTCTCAAAAATAACAGAGTAAATTCGATTATTTCTATAAATATAATCATAAACCATCTGAACAGCTTCCTGATTATCTGGATATACGTATATTTTCAAATAATTTTTCAATGCTAAATCCAATTCACCTTTCGATTTAGTAGAGAAATATAAGAATATATTATCCGTTGAAGCATCCTGATTATAGTCATATGTTCTAGCATAACCAAGGAAGTTACTTAAAATATTAAACGTATACTCATCTTCTTTATTACTATATTCAATACTAAATCCTGGTAAAACATTGAAATTCTTAGAATCTTTTAGTGCATTTTCATCAGGATAGACATGTCTAACATAATCCCATATCTCACGTTCATAGCCAATATAACGACCATAACTAGTAATCCATTCCTTAAATTTATTATATAAATCATCAGAACCAGAAAACTGTTTACTAGTATCTACCGAATTAACATGTTCTAGATAATCGTCATATTTTTCCTTATAACTATATTGAATATATAAAAATGCTTCTTTACTATCCTCTTCACCAACAGTTTCATTAATATTAGATATAAACTCGATAGAATCACTATTAGCACCAATTGGACAAGTTATATATATTAAATTAACACCATCTCTATCAGAACCTACATCATAAGAGAAAGTAAGAGAACGAGACTGTTTATCAACATCAAGTGGTACTCCCGCTTTCGTAGCCTTAACAAGGGTACAACCTTCTGGAATTGATACATCATACTTATCCTTTTCGCTTTTCGAAACAGCTGAATTTGGCTTGAAAGAAAATCTAAATTGTGCAGAATCAATCGTAGACAATTCCAACTTCATAGAATACTCATCATATAAATTATAAAGTTGTGTTCTATAAACTAAAACATCATCATCTTTATATGAAAAAGAAGAATATGTTTTGGGAAAACTAGTAAATCCAATACTAACTAAAACAAATAAAGCATAAATAACAACTTTAATCATTTTCTTATTATTATTCATTCCCATTTCCATCTATCCTTTCTATCTAGTTTGAACAGCTGAATAACCAACTTTTAACACATCGAAAACTTGCTTCTCATTAAATATATAACGTGGTAAATCAGTACCATTCTTAATTACACCATTTACTACCTTGCAATCACCACTAAGTGATTTGCAGTTTTCACGATTATAATCAATAACTTCATCGTTATAACTAACTGTTACTTTATATTTTTTCATTTCACTATCGCCAGCAATTACTTTATTAGTAATACTTGCAGTATCTCCAACACTACTATTCTTACTAATACTTTTAATCTCTTCATAACCATCATTAGTAATTTCTTCTATTTTATCAATTTTAAAATGTCTATCTGCTGTAACTGTAAGAATCAAATCAGCATTTACTTCCAATTGAGTAGTATCTACAGCAAAATAATAACTCATATTACTAGATGGTCGTACCTTTGTTGCCTCATGCTTTTCAGTATTAGTATTTTCACACTTTTCATCATCACAAAATTTAAGATTAACATTAAATTTTGAAACTCTTGCTTCTCCACCAGAGCTTAACATATTAGAAATATATTTAGAGTAGGTTATTACAGTAGTAAAAACACCCATACACAATACATACATCAGTAACCACTTACCTAAACTTTTCTTAAATTTCTTACTCTGTAATAATCCTTTCATTATATTCACCTACTTATTCTTCTCATTTTTTATATTTAAATACTCTTTGAATTCTTCATATTCTTTTTCCTCTTCATCTAAAACTAGATTACCATGTCGATCAATGCTTACAAAGATACAGAATAATACACCATTTATTAAAATTAAGGTCATAATCAATGGACTTTTCAATGATGAAATAATTCTTTGACCTTTTGGTACTTTATAAACAAATTTACCTACGATATTTTTTACAGCAACTGGCTTATCTTCGATGTTATTATTATCACCCTTTGTAATCATTTCTTTTTTATTAATAGAAAGAATTCTATGTGTTACTAATGATCCCTCTGAATCATAAAATGTTACAATGTCACCCTTTTTATACTTTTTTATTTTTGTATCTACAATAATCATATCACCTATATGAATAGTAGGTTCCATAGATCCAGAAACAACATCAAAGGCAACATAACCATTAATAGTAACAATTTCCTTTTTTAAGATATTTACACATACAAATTTATATACATTATAACTAAGTAATAATAGAAAAAAGAGAGAAACAAGAATGAAAACAATCCTTTTAATTATCTTCATTTCAACACCTATCTACCAACTACTTAGGACATGAATTATTTTTTGTATCAAAATTAATTCCTATAGATATACTATATATATCATTAATTGTTTCATTCGTAATTTTCTCTGCGGCATGATTCCCAATTTCAGTATCTAATTTGTCATCTACTTCTTCCCATTTCCAGAATACTGAAATCATAATCGTTTCATTAGGCTCAATTTCAATTTTTCTATCATTAAATTCAATATCAGATTGGAATTTTTCATACGACAATTTCTGAGTATTATCATGAGAATGAAGAATCCAGTATTTGCTATTTTCATCACCATAATAATAATTCCAATTATTTGAAGTATCTCTAGAATGCTTAATTATATATCCCATATTTAAACAACGATCTTCTGATACACAAACAGTATTTTCCTTTAAGGTCATACCAGTAACAGTTACCTTATTAGAACTCTCATTCTTTAAGTTCATAATATATGTACCAGTGGCCCCAGGATAAATTACCTTATCTTCTTTTTCTGAATTACTATATTCTGAATTATGAAATAATGCTACATCTGTTAACCACAAAGTTTTCTTAAACATTGTCTCATCTACTGGAATAGATTCAGAAGAATAAACAGCATATAAAGTTAAATCACCTTTTATATCACGAATAATATTTTTATCATTTCTATTATATTCAACCACACCATCTGGCGTTCTACTATAACCCTTAAACTGATAATACTTACATTCTTCCTCATTTAATTTATAAGGTTCATCATACTTAGACAAATCAATTTCTTCGTTATCAGAAACTCTAAATTGATACTCAGTCGTGAATGTATTAAAAGTACCTCCATTAGCACTAATTGTAACAATATACTTCTCATCAATATCTATTTCTATATCAAAATTTATAAAAGTATTATTATTAGCAACTCCCGAAACATGTATAATTGACTTTCCAGTGGAATTTGCCACAATTTGAAATGGAAGGGAAGTAGGGCCGGATTTATTTCCAACATACATAATTTCAATATTACCTTCATCCTGTTTAGAATCCACCGTAAGATTTACACAATAGTTTTTATCGTTAGAGCATAACTGCAATACCTTTTTATTAGTAGCATCCACTACATCAACAGATTTATTATTAAATAAATTGGTATTCAAAATAATACTACTTTCACCAAAACCATTAACATAACTCATATCATATTTTTGCTTATATGTATATAAATGGTAATCTGTATCATCTCCAGGCTTATTTCCACCTTCTCCAGTATTTCCCCCAGTATTACCACCACCGTTGTTACCATTTCCACCACTTGTACCAGAATTACTATTATTATTTCCAGTACCGTTGTTATTATTAGGATAAGTAGGACGAAGGTTATTATTCGGATTATTATTATTATTGTTATTATTTGTAATAGCATTATTTTGAGCGGAATCAGTTATAGTAACCTTTGAACTTGATTCAAATTTTTTACCGTTTGTTTTAGCCTGTAACATAACTTTCACAAAACCAGCTGTTTTAGGAATTACAACAACATATCCATTTTTAACATAACAAGTTGCCACTGAAGCATCACTAGTTGAACATGTAAATTTCTTAGGATTTATATTTTTATAAGTAAAACTTATCTTTGCATCAGGATCATCCAAAGACATCTCTAAACTTTTAGCATCTAACTCCAATTCTTGTTCCAAAATAGTCTCTTCATCGTTAGTACCATCACCAATAGAATGATCTTCCTCATTTCGAAATAAATTGTTAATACTATCAGGTAAAAAATCACCCATTCTACCAAAAAACTGAGATGTACAACTACAGCTAGTAATTAGTGAAAGAAGTATGATAACCAATACAATCAACAAAATTATTTTCTTACTATTTTCTTTTTCTTCTTCTTCTTTTTTGTCTTTTACATACTTTTCCACACTCTCTCCCCTTTCTGGTCCAAAATTTAGTTCCCAAATAAGCCCATGAAATTCATAGGCTTATTTGGAAGTTAAATTAACTTCCCATTTCTATCCTGGAAACTATGGAGTTTCAGTTGTTGTACTAGCTGTAACTTTTTCTTGAGTTTGTTGAGCAGTTATCTTAAGTCCTAATTTAACTGTCTTACTAGTTTCATCAGCTGCGATTAAATTACCTAACTTAGTATCTAATTCATCAGTAGCATCATCAGTATGGAAATCCCATTTCCAATAGATAGTATATGTTGTATCAGTTTTGTTAACCTCACCTGGTCCATAAACGATCTTGTTTCCATCTACATCTTTGTATAGATTTGTTAAAGCTACTTTTAATTCATCGAAAGTCATTAACTTATCAGCAGTAACTGTATCAATATCTACATTAGAATCACTATCTAAATAGAATTTAATTGGATTATGCACAAGCTCATTTGTTGTAGCAGTTGGATCAAGTTCTTGTTCTGTAAGAACAACTGTATTACCAGTATTTTCATCAACTATAGCTACATCAATAGTATAATTTGTTTCAATAATACCTGTAAGAGCAAATGTATATTGACCTTTTGTACCAGGGGCAACTAATCTAGCATCATCTAGTGCTTTAACTACAACACCATTTGAGCCATAATTATATGAATTTTGGAATAAATCCATATTCTTCATAGAATCTTCTGATAACCCGATTTGCCATTTAGCAACTCTTGCTTCATCTGCAACAGAAACAGAAGATACATATTTAGCGTAAGTTCCACTTACTGAATAACTAGTTACCACAACAGCCATCAATAAAACTCCTAAAATTGACATTTTCTTATTCATCTTTTTCACCTCCTTTTTAATATTAAATTCCTAATCTATGTAAATCTCCAATAGAGTATTTACCAAAATTCTTATCTATATCTGTCATTAGAATCGCTATCTTTCATTTTTTCCTGATATTCCTTCATCATTTTATATTTTAAGAATTCTTCTCTTTCCAAGCTTTTTTCTTTTCTAACCGAAATAGCAAATCCTATAACAAATATTACAGTAATCAAAAGGGCTAAAGCCATAATTGTAGTTGGTTCTGCCAAACTGTTCATAATTGAACCAAAGCTAGAAAAACGAGTTACGTATATACCTTCCACATCATCTAAGCTAACTAAATTACGATCTTGAGTAGTATTATTATCACCCTTTGTAATAAACTGTGTAGACCCATTATTATCAACAATATCAATAATTCTATGTGTTGTAACTGTATTTTCAGCATCTCTAAAAGCAATAATATCATTAACTTTTAAAGTCGTGGGATCCACAATTTTTGTTACAATCAAATCCCCTTTATGAATTTTCCCTTCCATTGAACCTGAAAGAACAATGAATGGCTTATATCCAAAAACACTAGGTACTTGATCTTCATTTGTTTTGGATTGAAAAATGATAAATAAGTTTGCTGCTAATATAAGTATTAATATAGTGCTAGCAATTACCATGAACCAATTACTAGCTGACTTATACCACTTTTTTTCCCTTTTCATTCTTCATCACTCCACCTATTTATATTTCTAATTCAAAACTAATTCTTTTACATATTCCTCTGTAGTATTTTCATAAGCATCTTCTGCAAATAACATACTACTGTCTAAATAATCTGTATCTTCAAATAATTTTGCATCTACTGGCTCAGATTGAACTTCATATTGATCTATTATTATTTCAGCCCACTCTTCATTGCTTAAATCATTATCAAAATCAGAAGTACTATCTTGTCCAATATCTGAAGTAGTAGTTGGAGTATATGGAATCCAATTTTCTTCTCCACAATTTGAACATACTTGTTTTAGTAAATTATCCCATGAATTTATAATATCTGTATCTTCAAAATCATGAGGTACAGCTGTTTCTACATGATAGGATGTAGGACAATCTGTATCTTTACATTCAGTTATAGCTTTACAACAACTTGCATTATCTTTCTCATAATATGACTCTAAATTATGAGTATGAACTACCACATTATTTAAACATGTTGGACATTCAACATGTACACTAATACCATCAGTAGCATCTTTAGGTGCTCCTGTCATATCACAAGTTTGTGTATCAACAGTTGAGATTTCATAGTCACAAGTTGTACATTCTTGTGTAGTAGTAGCAGAATGAGTACCATCACCATTGTATTGATATGAACCAGTACTAGCTTCTGCCATAGAATGACCTCTATACTCACCATGTGAACAAACTCCACAAGTTCTCTCTTCACTATCAGCACCAGCTGAATACCAATCACTATATTGACAGTCTGCTGTATTTTCTGAAACTATAGCACTATAATCACCTGCTGAACAAACTTCTTTTACTATTGTTGTATGAGTACCATTTTTATTATCTACCAATTCAGTAACTGAGCTAATATTATGTTTATGTGAAGGTTTGTCTTTATCATCATCTGGCTTATTTACATCATCTTTATCATTATCTGGTTTATCTACATCATCTTTATCATTATCTGGCTTATCTACATCATCTTTATCATTATCTGGTTTATCTACATGATCTTTATCATTATCTGGTTTATCTACATCATCTTTATCATTATCTGGTTTATTAGTATTACCTAAATTATTATCTGACTTATCAGATATATCATTATTATTTGATGTATCTAAATTATCATTTCCAGTATTCTTTGAACCAGTAGGTTGCCAATTAATATTATCTTGATTTACTCCAGAATTATCAGCTAATATAGGTGCTGAATCTTTATTTTTCTTTCCTTCACCTTTAGAATCTTTTGACTTATCCTTAGACTTATCTTTTGATTTATCTTTAAGTCTATCTTTTAGTAACAAATCAGAATCTTTTGCGATTTCTTTTTCAATATCAGCAAGTACATCATCAAAATCCTTTAAATCCTTATCATCATCTATAAAAGATTCTACCGGATTTTTTACTGTTTTTGGATTTGTTTCTATAGTATCTTGATGGCATCCTTTTGGAATTCCACAATAATACATCATAACACTAGCTGCTACTCCACAAACACCTGTTCTAACTAAGCAAGCTTTCTTATCTCTTAATACTTTTTTCAAATCTAGATTTTTAATATCCATTTTCTTTCCCCCTCAATGGTAATTATATTTAAAATTCGCTTATTTCCATAGTACACTATTTATCACTATTTGTCAAACTTTAAAACTATACGTTGACAATCTTACACAATCCCCTTAATTTATTCTTCCCCCTTTAAAATCAGCTCCCAAAATTCAAATGGGCCACTGAAATTGATTAGCACTCATAATACACCATTTAGCGAATTTTGTCAAGTTTTTTTTAAAGCAAATATTTTATTATTTCTAAAAACGTAACTTGTACAAAAAAACTCACCTATTAAACATTATGTATAATAATACAAATTTTGACAATTTTTTCAAATAATGTAATAAAAGCTATCTTAAACCTTAATATAATTAATTTCTAAATAAATTATACTTTTTAAATATCACATAAAAATCTACTACCCCTTGTTAATGAGCATATTATAGCATATATTTTCCTTTTTGTCACGAAAAAAAAAGAATTGTATAAAATTTCCAATTCCTATTATCTAGTTACCTAAATATATATCCGTTCTACTTAAGAGAAAAAGCTTTTTAAAATTTTGTCTTTTTTATCATTCTAGAGACTTCTTAAAAATTGTTAATTTATATCTTTCTTATTTTATATAAGATATCATTGTAGTTATTTAAATCTTACTGATACTTATTAAGTCAACCAAAGAATTAATGTAATAAGCAAATCTTAATTCACCTTTTTCTTATAAATATTTATTCAATGAAGATGAGTATCTAATCTTTAGTTATATAATTGTTTTATAATTTCATTTAATCATAATCTTTTTTAAATCACTTTTACTATCTCTTGATATCCTGCAATGTATTACATATTTAGGATATTTATTTAACTTGTTCAATACTTGCGCCCATACCATCATCATCAAAATTTCTACATAATTTTGAACAATCTTGAATAATAATCTTTATTATTTTCTTACCCTTAACATCTCCAAACAATTGTCTAAGTTGTAATCTATCCCCTTCCTGAATAATCATTATCAAATGATAGTAATTTATTATAAAATTGTGATTTCTGACATAACCATTTATAACTTATTTTTGAATATTTACTAACATATTGTTCTCTTGTTCCATTTAATATAATTTAATTTCTTTTGGTTTCCCTATTCCAAACTTAAATGAAATCTGTATAGTATTATCTTTATAAACAATAATTTTATCTATCAAGTCCCTTATAACTTCATTAATCAAATAATCATTATTTACAAACTTATTATATTTTTCTAATAATTCTTCTTTTCTTGTCTCTTCATTTTTTGATTCTATAACTTCCTGTAATAACTTTTCAGATTGTTCCTTGAATAATGATTCTACTTCTTTTTTTTCGATAAACTCATCTAAAGCAATTTCTCCAGTTGTCTTTTTTAAGTATAAGTTTCTAATATTTGCATTATGAAGTTCTATCTTTTCTTTCAAATTAGCAATTTTTAAATTAGGTCTTTCCCATTTTAATAAATTCTTTGTTGCTTTTGTAGTTATCTCATCTTTATCAATATATAAATTAATTAAACCTTTTAATGCATTAGTAACTATAAATTGAAGCTTAGAATCTGCCACAGTCCTATTAGAACAATGTTTCCTATTCCTTACTTTTGTACATGCAAAGTGATACTTAACATTACCATTTTGCCTTTTTCTTCTACAAACAGTCATAATATTACCACATTCACCACATATTACTAATTTACTAAATAAACCACTATAATCGTTTTTTACTTTTCGCTTCATTATTTTTAATCTATTATTTGCAGATTCAAACAACTCTTCCGTTATGATTACAGGATGACAATTATTGATTGTTTCTCTATCTCTTATTGGAATAAAATCTCTTTTCTTCTGATGATAATTTCTCTTAAAAGATTTTCTTTTAACAATTTTACCTATATATGTTTTATTTTTCAATATTCTATAAATAATTTTATCTGACCAGTCAAAATAATACTTTTTCTTTTTACTTTGTGTTATATTCATATAAATAATGGGTGGTATTATCCCATCTCTATTTAATCCATCAGCAACTTCACTTCTTGTCCTTCCACTCGCTATTTCAGAAAATATTCTTTTTACAATACCTGCTGCATAATCATCAATTTCTAAGGTTCTTTTACCATTTTCCTTTTTAATTTTATAACCATAAGGTGCTATAAAACCAATAAATTGTCCCTCTTGTGTTTTAGCCTCTGCTACTTGTTTTCTTTTTGTTGATACATCTTTCACATATCTATCATTTATAAGAGCTTTTATTTCCATCATAATTTGTTGTTCATGAATATCAGGACTATCACTATCAAACTGATCATTTATAGCAATATATCTGACATTATTTCTAGGAAAATATTCTCCTATATAATAAGCAGTTTCTATAAAGTTCCTACCGAGTCTAGACATATCTTTCGTTATAACAGTTCCTATAATTCCACTCTCTATATCATCTTTTAACTTTTCAAATGCTGGTCTATCAAAATTAACCCCAGAATATCCATCATCAATATATTTTTTATCAACATGAAGCCCCATTTCCTTAGTATAAGATTTAATAATTGCTAGCTGATTATAGATACTTGAAGAAAATTCTTTTAACTTATTAATATCTTCTTGAGATAATCTTCCATAAGCAACAGTCAGTTTATTATTCATTAATAGCCTCATTAAGGTTAAAATTAAAGAATATATTTACTGTTTTATCCTCTTTAATTTCAATTTTATTCACAAGCGTTTTAATCATTTCTTTATCAAAACTTTTGGCTTTCAAAAAATCATGAATATACTTTTGTTTTGTTTTTTCATCTGTTAATAAATTTTTAGATTCACGAATTAAGATTTCTAAATCAGATATTTTAGCATCATATTCTCTTCTGTCTTTTTCTAACTCATTTTTAATTCCAAGAAACTCGTCTGTCGATATAACACCAGAGGCTTTATCTTGATATAAGTCACTTATTGCTTTATCAATAGTAATTATTTTAGATTTAATACGATTAAAAATTGTTACATATTCACTCAATATATCAGAAGTACCTAAAACTGTTTCATATTTTTCTGACAAATCTTCTGGCTTAGAATATTTTAACAAAATAGTTCCAATCTGATTCAATACAATGTTATTTAAATCTTCTTCCCTATAATAGTGCATGGAACAGGCTCCATTCCTATAAGTAGCATAAGTTCTACATAAATAAATTGGTGTAACTGATTCAGAATCAGTCTGTTTTTTAACTCTTCTCACAGACATAGTACAACCACAGTCAGCACATACAACGAAACCTTTCAATAAATAATCATATTTTCTATGCCTAATGTCACTTTTTCTTTTCGAAGAATTTACTCGTTCAAATAACTCATTAGATATTAATGATGGAATTGCATTTTTTTTAATAATCCATTTACTTTTAGGAAGTAATCTCTTCTTTTTTGACTTGAGACTTACCTTCTCATATTTACCCTGTATTAAAGTTCCAATATAAATTTCATTTTGTAATAAATGTTTTACTGTAGAAGGTTTCCATAAATTAGTGGTAATGGTTGTCCTTTTTAATTTTTTCCCTCTATATACATCTGGAGGTAGTATTCCCTGATTAGTCAAATATCTTGCAATCATTCCTTCTGTCTTACCATTATCCTTCATTTCAAAAATCCTAGATACGATTGGTGCAGCATATTCGTCAATAACAAGCTTTTTATTATTATCCTCAGACCGCTTATAGCCATAAGGTACAGTTCCAGAAACAAAATCACCATTTTTCATCATATCATGTCTTACACTTTTAATTTTCTTTGATATATCTTTTAAATACATATCATTGATAACTGCCTTAAAGGGCAACATATCCTCAGAACCATTTGGATTTAAAGTATCATAATTATCAAGTATTGCAATATATCTAATATCATGTTCTGGAAAGTATTTAAAAACATAATTTCCTGTTTCTATAAACTCTCTTCCAAGTCTAGACATATCTTTCGTTATAACACAATTAATAACACCATGTTCAATATCATTTATAAGTCTCTTAAATCCTGGCCTATCAAAATTTCCGCCAGAACATCCATCATCAACATAATAATCATGTATTTCAATATCATTTTTTAGGGCATATTCTTTTATAAAAGATCTTTGATTAGCAATACTAATGCTTTCAATATTACCTTTTTTATCTTCTATTGAAAGTCTCAAATAAGCTCCTGCCCGATATGTTTGTTTAGTTAAGTAATTTATCATTTTCAATCCCACTTTCTTTTTCTTAACCAATTTCACATAACACAGCCATTATAAAATACCGCTAAATGAATTACGAATATACAAATTTATAAATTTTTCCTATTCAGTAAAGTTGACATCAAATATCTTTCAAAAGCTTCAAGTATCTTATCATTTACTGATGGTGCATTATCATCATATACACATATAACTAACTCCCTATTTTCCTCTTTCATAATCTGCCTCCCATAAATTTTATGAACGCTAAACAACTTTAATGAAAAAAAGATATACCTTTCGTTGACAAATTCAACTTTTATTATATATCTTTTTTACTATTATTAATCTTTTTTTATCTAAGTTCTGGATATCCCTTAGCAGAAATATTATCTAAATTCCAAATAGTCTCATCAAAACCTAGATTTTTATAAAATTGTACATTCAAATTGTTTTTAGAAACACTGATAAGTTTTCCTTTAGTATTATCACTAACTCTACTTGAACCAGTCTCTTCTAAAACCTCATAACAATTGTTTAAAGCAGCAAGTATTTGCGCTTCAACTGCGCCAGTAAATTTATATGGTATAAACTTAGTACCATCAGCTGCAACATATCCAGTCATATTACCAAAAGCAATGGTATTTTTAACAACTGGCGTATTATAAATATTACCAATGACAGAAGCATTAAATACACTATTTGCAAGATTGTTATAAGTATTACTTGGTTTATCAATTGATACATCAGTAACAACATTTTCTACAATGGAACCATTTTGCTGTAATGCACCAACAAGTCCTCCATTTTCTGTGGAAGTTACATGAAGAGTTCCTTGAACAAATACATTAGAAATCTTTCCACCATACTTACGTCCAACAAATGTTGATATATATACACCACTACCAGTAAC
>CAJUHO010000024.1 GCA_910586195.1 uncultured Bacilli bacterium | reverse complement strand
TGTTACTTCTACTTCATTGACTCCTTTATACCAAAAGTTAAATTTTACATCTCTCTCATTATCATTCTTTAATGTAACCGTTATTTCCTTGTTCTCTCTGGCCCCTACTGTTATGGCATTTTTACTATCCAGTTGCTCACTTTTTATACTCATCACTAAATCTCCCGTTACGATATTGAATGTTCCCCTATTCTCCGATTTCACTGCAAACATCGCATAGGAAAAGCCTCCGACTATCAAAAACAAACTCATAATTCCTATTAAAACAATATAACCATTTCTTTTTTCCATTCTTTTTTTCAACTGATATTTTATTTTTCCCAACATTTCTATAACCTCATTTCTTTTTATCATAAAGGTAAATCCTTTATGATATCTTGACATTTCCTCCTTTCCTATCAATAGATTTTAGTTAATAGACTATTTTTATGACCACTTTCTTCTTTGTCACATTCTATCATCTTTTTGCTTTCTTCTATCCTTTTTGACTAATACCTGACTATTTATCATTCCCTCTATGTCTAATATCTCCTTGTCTAATATCTCCTTGTTTTATCAGTAATACTTTTTCTTTTTCTTGATATTATAAAAAAATTATTATATACTTAGTTATAGATAAAATATAGTTTTACTACTTTCATCATAAAGGATTTACCTTTATGAATTTTTTTGCAAAAAAAATACAGATTTTCCTCTGTATCTATCGTATAAGTTATCGTAAGATAATCCTTTAATATTTATTTTGTACTTTTATTAGTTTTATTCGTTTCTTTGTTTTTTCAACCTTTTCCTTTAATTCGGAATCATTCCTTAATACAGAATCTTCTTTTATATTACTAATTACATTCTCTACATAATTTTGAGCATTTTGATATCGGCTTTGTGTTGCCAAAAATTCTGCTGCTAACAATTTTATTTGCATCTTCTCTGATAAATCAAAATCTAAACAATCTATATAATTTGCAATTTCTGATACATTATGACTCTCAGAAAAAGCATCTTGTAGTTGACTAAAATATAACTTTCGCACAGTATAGTCATCTACCATATTCCTATATAGTTGTTGTTCAGTATCATTATCTATTATATGCTCATATTCTTTTAGCATTTTTTCTTCTTCTCGTTTAGTCTCCGGTATTAACTGATACATACCATAACCAACTTTTCGTAAAATTCCCTGTTCCACCATAATTTTAATATCATATACGTAAAATCCTAGTCTGGTTAGGTCTTTTCGCTTTATTTTTTTATGATTTTTTAGAAAATCTAAAACGTCAGAATTACGCAAGCACTTTTCTAATCTCTTCATTTATGTCTCTCCTTGTAATTTTTTAGAAAATTTTCTCTATATTCTAAAATTCTGTCTTCCTTAATTGCCTCTCTTAATTCTTCCGTTAATTTAATTAAAAATCTTATATTATGAATAGATAATAGTCTTCCTCCAAGCATCTCGTCTGTAGTAATTAAATGTCTAATATACGATTTTGTATAATTTTTACAAGTGTAACAATCACATTCATCTTCTAGTGGTGTAAAATCTTCCTTAAATTTTGCATTATGAAAATTTATTTTTCCGCACCTGGTAAAGGCTTGACCATGTCGAGCGATTCTTGTTGGTAATACACAGTCAAAAATATCCACACCACGAATAACGCCCTCAATAATATCAATAGGTTCTCCTACTCCCATTAAATAGCGCACCTTATCTTCTGGTATATAAGGAGTAGAATAATCAATCGCTTTATACATATCGTCTTTTGATTCGCCGTCATTGGCGACTCCGCCAATACTATAACCATCAAAATTCATTTTAACAGTTTCTATAGCAGAAAATTTACGCAAATCTTCATAGGCACCACCCTGAATAATCCCAAATAAAGCTTGGTGTGGATTGTTATGAACCTTTTTTCCACGAGCAGCCCACCGAAGCGTTCTTTCAATACTATTTTTTAAGTAATCATAACTAGCACTAGCAGGAGGGCACTCATCGAAACTCATAGCAATATCACTATCCAATTTATTCTGAATTTCAATGGATTTCTCTGGTGTCAATAGTAGAGATTTCCCATCAATATGACTTTTAAAATGAACTCCCTCTTCTGTAATATCCTTTTCTTTATTTTTGGCAAGAGAAAAAACTTGAAAGCCTCCACTATCCGTTAAAATTGGTCCACGGTAGTTCATAAATTGATGCAATCCTCCTGCTTTTTTTATAATATCTTCCCCTGGACGCAACCACAAATGATAAGTATTAGCAAGAACAATTCCACTATGTGCATCATAAAGCTCTTCTGGTGTTAAACTTTTAACCGTTGCCTTTGTTCCAACAGGCATAAACATAGGAGTATCAAACGTCCCATAGTTTGTCTTTAACTTTCCTAGACGAGCGTTAGTGTTTTTCTCTTTATGTATTAAACTATACTCTATATTCATAAATATCACCTAAACTTTCATACTCATTTAATATGATAACGAATACAAAAAAAAGTTGCAAGATTATTTCTTAACTTTTGTAAAAGAAGTAGTCTTATTTTTTTGCTCACAATGAGCAGTAAAGCCATTAATAGTGTCTCCACTTTCTGTTACAAGACTAAAAGAATCCCCAACTTTCTTATGTAATACTGTCTTACCCAAACTACTCTCTATACTTAAAAATCTCTCACTAGATTCACCTGCAATCATCTTCTCGATTAATACAAAATCCAAAGGTTCTTCATTATCTAAAATAATACTAAATTCGGATCCTATTTCAATAATATCTGAAACATGATTTTCTACTATGACAGAAGTATTTAATGCACTTTCAATTTGTTTTATCCTTGTATATTTAGTAATAATTTCCTTTTGAACAGCACTCTTTTGAGTATCATAATTTCCATGTACTGTTACATCATCTATAGAGATTAACTTACTACGTAATAACTCTATTGCCTCATTTTCACGATCTTTCTCTTCTTTTAATAATATGGCTTGTTCACTGACTAATTTTGGTCTATTACTTTCATAGTAAGTTTCCCATTCCTGATTACAATCACGATATTGCTCTAAAGTTTCATTATAAACAGATAATATGACTCCCTTTTGTACACTACCATCTATTTCCCATTCAAAACTTTCACCCTTTTTCTTGCCCATCATACTTTTTCCAAGCGTTGAAAAAGCTTCTGTATACTTTAAGTCCTCTTCTACTGTATAAGCACATGCAATCATTTCCGTCGTATACTCTTCCTTTTTATCATCTGTTGTAAGTGCATAATGAACAACAGAACCGATTCCAACCTTATCATTATTTTCTTTTACCCTTTTTTCAGTTAAAATACGAATATTATCTTCTGAAACAAGATCTTTTAGTGCGTATAATCTTGAAATGTAAGGCGTCCTTTCGGCATCGTCAGAAACTTTAGATAATTCGATATCAAAAAGTTTCCACTGAGATATTGTCATATCAGGGCAATTCTTTTTTTGGTAGCGAAAATGAATCAGGGACTCTTCTCTTTCTTTTTGAGATAAAGAAGGAAGATTAGAATTATCAGGAATTAGTAAATGATCTTTATGAATCCCAAACTGTAAAACTTTAATTTTTTGGTGGGGTTCATAAACTGTTTTTATAAAGTCAAAAACATCTCCTACTTGTCCCTTATAAAGAGCAAAACCAATTCGATTTCGTACACTTATAAATCTATCTTCTGCTTGTAGTCCACAAAATAAAGGAACAAGCTCTAACGATTTAATCTTTTTCTTTCCATTAGATTCTATTTCCAATAACATTTCAGTACCAAAATCAATCGTTGTTAAATCTTCTGGCCTAATAATTTTTCTTGCAAGACGTTGTAATAGACTAGCTTTACTAGATGCATATTTATAATTTTTTCTATTTTCTGCTACTAAGAGTTTTTTCAAGCAGACTTCCTGCGATGACGTAATCATTTGTAAACGTGCCAATTCCTTTTTAATATTAGCACTACTATTAGCATATTTTTTAAGTTTTTGATGATATTCTACAAAAGCTGTGCATTTTTCTTCATTTAAAGTTCTATTTCTACGAGGTTTTTCTTTATTAACCATATTAACTTTTTGAATTTCGCTCTTCTCTGGCACTTCCTTTTGCTTAATAGTTAGAAAATTTTTAGGAATTATTTCTAATACTTCTCCTGCTATCTCTTCTCCATCTATATCATAATAAAACTTAGAAGAAACACTTTTCATATATATAGCAGAACCTAATTTACTTTCCTTTGTAATATAACCATGCTGAGAATTGAATTCAGAACCTAGATTCACTTCTATTAAGGTATACTCGTATATTTCATCAACATCTTGAAACTTCACCTTAAAAGAGGTTCCAAAATCAATTTGTTCATTATTAAAAGTTGTAATGATTTCCGCAGTAGACAACAAAGATTGATACTCATTTATCTCTCTTTCACTTTTACCTAATTCTTCTGTTAACAATTGTGAATCTTCAAAAACAGTATTATAAGAAAAACTATTGTTAACCTTTGTCTGCTTCTTTTGCTCTTGCAGTCTCGCCTTTTTCTCCTGCAAAGATAATATTTTCTTTTCTAAATATTCCTTTTGTTCTAATAACAATTTCATATTTATCCCCCTCATTTGTTCGAAGGTTTATTATAATATATATCGCTAAAAATTGCAAATACTTTTCAAAATTTTATTGAATAAACATAGCATCCCCGAACGAGAAGAAGCGGTATTCCTCTTCTACTGCTGTTTTATAAGCGTTTAAAATATGATCCTTTCCGGCCAAAGCTGAGACCAACATTAATAGAGTCGACTTAGGTAAATGGAAATTTGTAATTAAACAATCAATTGCTTTGAACTGATATCCAGGATAGATGAATATTTTAGTAAACCCACTGCATTCCTGAAAGGTTCCATACAAATCCATAATCGTTTCTAACGTTCTAGTAGAGGTAGTCCCGACACTAATAATTCTACCACCATTTTTCTTCGTCTTATTTAATAGTTCCGCCACCTCATGACTCATTTCATAGTATTCACTATGCATTTGGTGTTCTTCTACCTTCGTAACACTAACAGGACGAAAAGTTCCTAGGCCAACATGAAGAGTAATATAGGCAATATTAACTTTCTTTTTCTCGATTTTTTCTAACAATTCCTTTGTAAAATGAAGTCCTGCCGTTGGGGCCGCCGCACTTCCCAACTCTTTTGCATAAACTGTCTGATAACGAGATTGGTCTTTTAGTTTTTCATGAATATAGGGAGGCAGTGGCATCGTTCCTAACGCTTCTAATATTTCATACAAAATTCCTTCATAAGAAAATTTAAAATGTCGGATTCCTTCCTCCGCCACTTTTATACATGTTGCCTGCAATTTTCCTTCTCCAAAAGAAACAGTAGTTCCAACCTTTATACGACGAGCAGGTTTTACTAAACATTCCCATTCATCTTCTACTACATTTTTTAACAATAATATCTCAATCACTGCCTTTGTATCTACTTTCTCTCCAATTAATCTTGCTGGCAAAACTTTTGTATTATTTAAAACTAAAGTATCTCCCTCTTTTAAATAATCTAAAATATCGCCAAAATGTTTATGCTCTATATTTCCTGAATTTTTATCTAGCACCAACAATCTTGAAGTATCTCGCTTTGTAAGCGGCGTTTGGGCAATTAATTCTTCTGGTAAATTATAGTCAAATTCTTCTACATTCATACTATCCCTTCTTCTAGCATCTATTATTTATCATCCATATCTTTAAATACGCTTTCTTGATAATCTATTTTTAAAACCTCGTAGGCCTTTTGCGTTACAATTCTACCACGAGATGTTCTCTTTAGCAAACCATTTTGTAAAAGGTAAGGCTCATAAACATCTTCAATAGTAGTAACTTCTTCTCCAATCGCTGATGCAATGGCATCCACTCCTACAGGACCTCCATTAAATTTTTTAATAATGGCGAGTAGCAACTGATGATCCACATCATCCAAACCATATTTGTCAACTTTCAAGCGACTTAAAGCAAGCTCTGTTATTTCTTTATCAATAATACCTTTGCCTTCTACTAATGCAAAATCCCTTACTCGTTTAAACAAGCGATTAGCGATTCTTGGCGTTCCTCGACTGCGACTAGCGAGTTCCACTGCCGCTTGGTCATCAATTTCAATGTTTAACACGCGTGACGTTCTCTTAACAATTGCCGTTAGTTCTGAAATCGTATAATATTGCATCTTAGAAATAATACCAAAACGATCTCTTAGTGGTGCTGTTAAGTCCCCTGTACGTGTTGTTGCCCCTACTAAAGTAAAAGGAGGTAAGTCTATTTTTATATTTCTAGTGTTTCCTTCGCTTCCAATAATAATATCTAAAGTAAAATCCTCCATCGCAGGATATAAAATTTCCTCAATAAAGCGAGGCATTCTATGTATTTCATCGATAAAAAGTACATCCCCAGGCTCTAGAGTAGAAAGAATGGCAGCTAAGTCTCCTGATTTTTCAATACTAGGACCGCTTGCTGTTTTAATATTGCTTCCTAACTCACTAGCAATAATATAAGCAAGAGTCGTTTTCCCAAGACCTGGAGGTCCATATAATAATACATGATCTAGACTATCTCCTCGCATCTTAGCGGCCTCAATAAAAACCTTTATATTCTCTTTTACATCTGTTTGACCAATATACTCCTTTAGTGTTTCTGGTCGAATAGTATTATCCATTATTTTATCATCTGATACCTCTCTTGTTGTAATAATACGTTCTTTCTCTTCCATAGTACCTCCTATTTTAGTAATAACTTAAGTGCTTCCTTTACCTGTTCTTCAATAGATAGCTTAACATCAACCTTAGGTAGAATTCCCTTAAACTCTTTTTCCTTATAACCTAATCCTTTTAAAACTTCTGTTAATTCTTCTATATTCCCCTCTTCTACAACTGCATCTACTGTCATATTTATTTTCCCTTTTAAGTCTAAAATCATCTGTTTAGCAAGCTTATCACCAATTTTAGGAAATTTTTTTAAATATAGAATATTTTCTCGCTCAATAGCATCTACGATTCCTGCAATAGAGCCTGTTGCTAAAATAGGAAGTGCCATTTTACACCCCAATCCTTTTACAGCAATTAGTTTTAAGAATAATTCTTTTTCATCTTTCATCTTAAATCCAAATAAATTATGCTCATCCTCTTTTATCTGTTGATAAACATAAATTTTTGCTTGTTCCTCTTCATCAAATACATAAGGATTAGAAACATGAATAAAATAACCAATTCCTCCAACTTCTAAAACAATTCCTGTACTTTTTACCTCTTTTACGATACCAGTCATATATTCATACATTATATCCCTCATCTCCATTATTATTATAATCTATTTAAAAAACAAATTCAATCCAAAATACAAACAAATGTACAAAAATACTATGTGATGTCAAAGTATAGCCTGTGAGCGGGATTAGTAGCATGGCCACTAAAGTCCTCGCCGTAATAAGACTAATATTACTCTTATTATGTAGCATGAATCATGTAGCAGATAATTGATTTATTTTAGAATAATTGTTTTAAATATGTTAAATTATGATAGAATAAATGAAACTGTGAAAAATTATAATAATATTTTTATAATATTGTTGTTAATTTGGATTAAGTTTTAGAAAGTAAATGATAACTATGTACGAAGAATTTACAGCATTTATAGCGCAATTAATAAATATTAATATTTGTTTAAAAAAAGATTTTGTATTAGAACTAATTGATAAATTTGATATTCCTCTTAAGAAGTTAAATTATCCTAATAATAATCTTGATAATTTATCTATTTCTTTAAACTTTTATAAAAGTTTTAATTTAGAATATTATAATATTATTAATCAAGGACTAGATAGCCAAGATATTATTATATCTGATAAGTTTAATTCTTTTGTTAATACTAGTAATGGCAAAGCTTATATAAAGTTAACGGGAAATGATGAGGATGTTATTATGTTAGTCCATGAATTTGCGCATTATATTGATCGTATGCTAAATCCTCATATAATACCTGATAAATATTGGTTTTTGGGAGAAACCTTTGCATTTTACATTGAAAGAGAACTAGAAAAAAAGTTAGGTCAAAAGTATGAATATCTATTTGAAATTAGAAAAAATAATCGTTTGTATATAGAAAAAAATTGTTGCAAATTATAAAACTAGCATTACATTATGAAAATGAATATTTAAAAACTGGAAAATTAGAATTAAGAGAAGAAGATTCTAAAAATATAAAAAGAATTATGAATATTGGACATGATAATTTAATAAACTTTTGCTTGTCTTATCCTATTGCAAACATTACCTCATTATATTTAATAAATTTTTGTTCAAATATAACTAGAGAAAAATTTTGTAAATTATGTTTATCATACGATATTAAAAAGTTTTTTAGAGATAATTGTCATTTAATTGGATTAGACAATAAAACAAAAATCAAATAATATAAAAGTTGTACTTCATAAATTGATTGCGTTTGATATAAAGAACCTTTTAAAGAAATGAAATAACTATAGGAAAAAAGAATATTAAAATTATTTAATTTCTATTTCAAAAGTAGTAAATTCGTAGTAAAATTACTTCAAATTATTGTATTTGTGCCTTAAAATAAGGACTTTCCATCAAAAACTAAACTTTTATATAAAAAAACTCATCTATTTTTCTGTTAGAAGAGTTTCCAATTGTACCATATGATACCCTTTTTGATTTAAATATTTTATAACTATATCCAGTTCTAATTCTGTATTTTTGTCTACCTTCATACTGACAATAGAACCATCTGTTACTCTTTTTTTTACTTCCATATAAGGCTTTGACTTCACCTGTAAAGTGGGAATAATAGTATGAAGTCCTATTTTACTACAAAGCTCTAGTACTTCCTTTTGATCATACTCTGCATAACAATAATTTTTACTGTTCGTAGTAATAGAACGCAAAATTGTTAAGGCTGAAGTAAAATACGTCTCATCATAGCTACCATTATAATGCATAACTTCTACCTCATGGCCTAAAGAATTCATCCCCTTTACTAATTCCTGATTATTCTCAAGCCACAGTCCATCCACAAAAAATGTTGCCTTCACTCCTGTTGTTTCTAAAATTGTTATAATAGTATCAATATTAGAAGTTCTTTCAACTTTAAAGACAAGAGAAACACTACTATTTAGTCCATTACCAGCTTCTACATATTTATCATAATAATCATCTAGGGAAATAGATGGGTCTATCTCTTCAAAGACAAGTAGACTTTCTTTATAAGAACCATAACGCTTCATCTTCTTATAACTCTTATCTACATCCACCTTACTTCCTTTAGCACCTGGTACAATACTATTATCAGTAAGCACAGCATCTACCGCCTGCTCATAAAATTTGTGTTCTTCCTTTCGTATTGTTTTCATAATAGGATCTTTTTCTCTTAATACCTCGATTACTTTTTCTGTATAATAAAAACTAAAAATAAATAATAATAAAACTCCACTAGCTTGCCAAAACTTTTTCATTCAAACCACCTACTAATATATATGTAATGGCAAGAAAAAAAGAAGTATAATTTTTTCTTCATACTTCTTTCTGACTAACTATTTTTCCCCTTTTTTATTTTTATTCTTAGAAGGTGGTAAAGCATCCTTTCTAGAAAAATTAAGTCTACCCTTTTTATCTGTACCAATTGCTTTTACTAATATTTCATCACCAACAGATACAACATCTTCCACTTTTTCGATACGATCATGGGAAAGCTTAGAGATATGAACCATTCCTTCACACCCAGGCCATAATTGAACAAAACATCCAAATTCCTCTACTTTCACAACTTTAGCCTCATAAATTTTTCCTTCTTCTACTTCTCTTGTAACATCTTCAATCATTTTTCTAGTTTTTGCAATAATATCTTTATCAGAATGATAAATAATAACACGACCATCATCTTCTAAATCTACTTTGACTGCATTAATATTATTTACATCCACTACATTAGAAGCTTCACAAATAATTTTAGTAATCATTTCCCCACCGCGACCAATAACATCACGAATCTTACTAGGATTAATCATGAAAGTTTCCATCTTAGGTGCATATTTGGATACTTCTTTGCGAGGCTCTTTAATTTGTTTTTTCATAACTTTCAAAACTTGTAAACGTGCCTTTTTTGCTTGTTCTAATGCCTCTTTCAAAATCTGTTCTGTAACACCTTTAATCTTAATATCCATCTGTAAAGCGCAAATTCCATCTTCTGTTCCTGCTACTTTAAAATCCATATCTCCTAAATGGTCTTCCATACCTTGTATATCTGTTAAAATTGTATAATCGTCTCCGTCGGTAATTAATCCCATGGCAATTCCTGCCACTGGAGCTTTAATAGGAACTCCTGCTGCCATTAATGACATACAACCAGCACAAATAGATGCTTGGGAAGAAGAACCATTTGACTCTAATATTTCTGATACTACACGGATTGTATAAGGAAATTCCTCTTCCTTAGGAATTACTTGTAAAAGAGCTTTCTCACCTAATGCTCCATGTCCTACTTCACGCCTTCCTGGAGCTCCATACCGTCCTGTCTCTCCTACCGAAAATTGTGGGAAATTATAGTGTAACATAAATCGTTTTTGATCTTCTAAGCTTAATCCATCTAAAATTTGATGTTCTCCTAATGCCCCTAGTGTTGTTACTGATAAACTTTGAGTTTCCCCTCTTGTAAAAAGGGCTGAACCATGTGTTCTTGGTAAAATATCAATATCCGTTGACAAAGGACGAATTTCATCCATTGCTCTACCATCAGCACGAATATGTTCTTTTACAACTATTTGCCTAAATAGTTTATATTCTATATCATCTAAAACCATTCGCACTTTTGTAAGAAGCTCTTTTAATTCAGAACCACTTAAACTTTCTCCAAACTCCTCTGTATATTGTACTAATACCTCTTCCTTGATAGCATCCACTGCCTCATGCATTTCTTGTTTACCCTTAATTCTTAAGGCTTTATCCATCTTTTCTGTTACTTGTTGAGAGATACTTTCTCTCATTTTCTTATCAACTGTTAAACATTCATATTCCATCTTTTCAGCACCAATATCATCTATTATCTGCTGTTGAAATTTAATTAATTTTTTTACTTCTTTATGTGCCTTCATTAATCCCTCTAACATGATATCTTCTGATACTTGTTTGGCACTAGACTCTACCATATTAATAGCATCACGTGTTCCTGCTACTGTTAAATCAATCTCAGAATTGTCTAACTCTTCTGGAGTTGGATTAATAATATACTTTCCTGAAACATACCCTACTTTTACACCAGCGATTGGTCCATTAAAAGGAATTTTACTAATAGATACAGCAAGGGATGAGGCAAGCATAGCTGTTAATTCTGGTGAGCAGTCTTGATCTACGCTTAAAACGGTATTAATAACTTGCACCTCATTTTTAAAATCTTCTGGAAATAAGGGGCGCATTGGTCGATCAATCATACGGGCAGCAAGGGTTGCATTATCCGTTGGTCTCCCTTCACGCTTAATAAAACCTCCTGGTATTTTTCCAACAGAATATAACTTTTCTTGATAATTTACGGTAAGCGGGAAAAAATCAGACAATAAATTAACATTCTTATTTACTACTGCTGCTGCTAAAACCACAGTATCTCCATATCGTACCAATACAGACCCTGTCGCCTGTTTGGCCATTTCTCCATTTTCTACTATAATCTTTTTTCCGTGAAAATCTAACTCATATACTTTCTTCATTTATTTTACTCCTCTTTTCTAAGTCTCTAACAAAAAATAGACACTAAAAATAATGTCTACTTTCTTAATCCTAATTTACTAATTACTTCACGATATCTTGTAATATCTTGCTTTTGCAAATATTGTAACATATTTCTACGTTGTCCAACCTTCTTTAGAAGTCCACGTCTAGAATGATAATCGTGAATATGTACTTTTAAGTGATCTGTTAAATCATTAATTTCTTTTGTAAGAATTGCAATTTGTACTTCTGCACTTCCTGTATCTTTTTCACTTCTAGCAAAATCTTTTACAATACTTGCCTTCTCTTCTTTCGTTAAAGCCATTTTTCTCTTCCTTTCCTCTATATTCACCAATACCTAGTAAAAAGTCGGAAATTCTTTATACCAAGAATCGGTAGACATTTATATTATACTAATAGTTATTGTTTTTTGCAAGTATTATTCCTACGAATAATTAATTTTAAAGAATTTTGATAAATTTCTATTTCTTCTTTATCTGCATGTTCTAGTTCTGAATCCAAATTATAAATAGAAATTGACAACCCATCTTGCTCAAACGTATACTCTTCTCCAGGAAGAGATGCCATATATGCTTCCTTTTCCTCTTCTGTTGTAGAGGTTGAACAAATAAGTTTTGTAGAGTGCATAAGTCTATCTGCATCTTGCTTTGTAACTACATTCTTCATCCTATTTAAAATCATAGGTCTATATGGCGAATTTAAAAAATTAGGTACAATCATTAATTGAAGTCTAGACTCCATCAATTCTTTTTTTTGTGTATTCATCACAAATTTATAACAAGAACGTCTCTCATCAGCAGACAAATCATGAAGAATAGAATGATTTATCAATTCTCCCTTTCTTTCTAATTCGCTTAAAGAATCCTCTTCATCGAAAAAGGGAGAAATCTCATTACCAAACTGTTGATGAGGTGGGTAAACCTTTTCTAATAGTATTTTACTTTTTCTTCTATATTTGGCAGTATTATACTTTTGTTTTTCTAAGGCACTCATAATTACATTTTTATTAGGGTTATTAATAAAATTTTCATCCAATATTGTTTGATATCGTAAAAATCGCATCTCAGCATTGACTGATAAAAACTGAGAATACCTTTCTCCTATGCGCTTTAATTCTTTTTTACTCTTATCTTTGGTAAGAGTGTCAATTAGTCTTTTAAAAGAATCTGGTAAAGTCCCATTTTCTAAAATAGACAAACACTCTTTAAAGTTTGAAAAAATAAAATTTACATTTTTATTATTTCCATACTCTTTTGCAATTGCATTCATAAAGCGAAAAGAGTCTTTTGTATAACGATAGCGACTACCACCTTTAAAAGAAAAATAAGGCTCTTTTACAATTTGTATAAATCCCTGAAAATTGGAGAAATTCATTTTTCCTAAATAAGAATAGTCCTCTTCCATCATACAACCAAGTGAATAATGATACTCTTTAATATAATAGGAACGATTCTCATCACTCATAGTAAGAAGTCCCTTAATACTACCATAATTATTGGATTTTGCAATAACGTCTATAATTTCAGGTTGATTCATTTTAATAATATCTTCTTCTGTTATTTTGCTATCTGCTATCTTTTTTATCAGATTATGAATACCAGTAGAACTCATTTTTCTTCCCATTTCGTTAAAGAAATCTGAATATTTTTCTAATAGTTCTTCCTTTTTTTCTACTAAGCTCATCTTTCCTGCTAAAAGCTCTAATTTATTATCCGTGATTTTAGAAATATCACTTTCTTCAAAAATAGTACGCAAAACAACATCTCTTTGCACCTGCGTCATTGTTTGCAAAACTTTATAAATATCAACATAAAATCCAGCCATTTTGGGATGTTTCTTTATTAATTGTTCTACATTCGCAAAAGTAATAGTATCCTTATCATATTTTACTTGTTGACTTAATTGCCCTACTTTTCTTAAGGCATAAAAATTTTGTAACACTATTAATAAATCATTTAAACTACGCATTCTATCCACTCCATTACTGGCATATTATTTTATCTCATTCTTTCGTTGTGGTCAACACCTTCCAGGCAATTAATTTATCTTCTTTTCCCTGATAAATGGCTAACACCTGATCATTAGTATCTAGCAAAACACAGGGACCTTTTATTTTCTTAGAATTTACTAATGATTGCCCATTTACTACTTTTCTCTCATCGGGAAAAGAAAGTGAAATTTGAGGATAATCGCGCAAAGCATCTTTTAACGAATAAAGTTTTGCAGTACCATTTTTGATATCTGTGATACAAGAAGATTTTTCTATAAAAAATATCCCTTGTTTGGTTCTTTGTAGTTTACTCATAGTAGCCAAAACATTCATTGCCCTTCCTATATCACGAATAAGACTACGAACATAGGTGCCCTTGCTAACAAGACATCGAAACGAAAACTCCTCTTCTTGCTGATTCAACAGTTCCATTTTCTTAATAGTTACTTCTTTTTTGGGAAGAGATACTTCTATATTTTCTCTAGCATATTCATATAACTTTTTCCCATTTACCTTCACAGCAGAATAGACAGGAACTTCCTGTAAATATGTTTTTGGGAATATCTCCAAGGTCTCTTGAAGTGGTAACTCCTTTGGAATTTTACATTGATTTAATATAGTTCCTGTAATATCCAAAGTATCCGTTTCAATTCCTAATTTAGCAGTTGCTATATACTCTTTATAAGTGGATGTAAGTAGTTCTGAAATACGAGTAGCTTTTCCCAAAGTAATTACTAAGACCCCTTCTGCCATAGGGTCTAAAGTTCCAGTATGCCCTACTTTTTTAGTATAGAAATATTTCCCTACCAAATTTACAACATCACGAGATGTCATTCCCTTTTCTTTATTAACAACCAAAATTCCTGATATATTTTGATAATACTCTTCTAATGTCAATCCCTCTTGATAAAGCTTTTCAGCAAGACTTTTTCCAACATAGCGAATATGCCATGGTTCATAAGCATAACCTGTCACTTTTTCTTTATCTTTAGGATATCTTAAAATAAAGCCAAACTTAGAAAAGTAAGAACTTATTTTTTCATAATCTTCCAAATATTCCATAATATCAGAATGTTCTACTAAAAACTTTCCATCTGCAAAAACGGAAAAATCAAGACAAAGACCAGTATGATGTTCACTACATCCTACCATAGCCACCGTCTTTTTTGCATAATCCTCTCCATATAAGGAAACAAAGTCAGAAAATATTTGTTGTTGTGTTTTTTCATCTCGATAACCAGAACAAATACCAATCGTTATATTTTTCTCTTCCTTCAATTTTTTTTGTAAATCAAGATATGCCTGATATGTTTTCTCCTCTATTTCTATTTGATTACCATCTACATCTACAGCAGGTACTAAAACTCTTCCTAAAAACATTTCCTTCTGATATTGATACTTATATTTTTTATTAACTAATGCCTGATAATACATAAAACCTCATCTCCTAATCACCTAACAATCTAAATACTTATCAATCAGTGTCTGTGATTTATCATTTGTTAAAATAAATGATAAACTTCCCTTATGTTTGGAAGAATTTCTAAGATTTTGTTGTTCCAACAAAAATTCTACACGTTTACTAATTCCTTCAGCACCATCTAAAAATATAACAGGATGTCCTAAAGATTTTTGAATTTCCTCTTTTATAAACGGATAATGAGTACATCCAAGTACCACCACTTCCACTTTTTGACGTTCAATTTTTAGAAACAAATTGTCTAAATGATCAGGCAATTCCTTAAGTCGGTGCTGCTCAATAAGCTCTGCTAATCCAGAACAAGCAAGCAATGTTCGTCTATCTTGATGATAGGTCTCATCTAACAACATCAATCGTTCACTGGCTATTGTTCCAGGAGTTGCCATCACAAGCGTATTTTTATGAGGGTAATAATCATAAGCAACTTTAATAGCAGGCTCTGTTGCAACAAATAAAATAGACGAATATTTCTCACGTAAATAAGAAATCACCTGTGTACTTGCTGTATTACAAGCAACAATCACTAATTTTACATTTTTTTCTATCAATACATTCATAATATTATCTACGATTTCTATTAACTCTTCTTTTGTTTTATTCCCATAAGGATTATGAATGGAATCTACATAAAAAATATAATCTTCATTTGGAAGAAGCCTTTTTACTTTATTTAAAACAGAAAGTCCGCCAATTCCTGAATCTAGAACACCAATTGGTCGTTTATCCATATAATCACCTTCTCCTATTAATCTTAGCTTAGCACATCAAGAAAAAAAGAGTCAATTGCTATTTCAACTTTCATATATAAAATATTAATTAACACTTAATACTAGGCGAAATGATTGATAAGCATACCCAAAACCACTTGAACCAGAAAAGGAAAAAATTCCTGCCACATTACTATCAAAGTATGTTCCACCTCTAGCTACCCAAGGAATAGAAGATGATACTATCACAGAAGCATCTTGATACCAGCCTCCCATCTCTTGCATAGCATGAGAGATACATGATTTATTATTGCAAGCATTGAATATATTATCACTACTGTAGAAATCATAATATTTATCTTCTAAAAATTTTTCCCCCGTTATACTAGTTCCAGTACCTATGAATCCTTCATAACCTGAATTAGATGCGGTATCATGTCCAGAATATTTATTCCCATTTGGTGCGTAATTCCCCATTAAGTATTGCCAAGCACTACCAATCATATCATAAATACCATAGATGGTTCCCGTTGTTGATGCTCCTGTTCCTAATATATTTACATCATATCTATATTGACATCCATAGTCTGTATTTCCATTACTTGGGGCACCATAACTACATCCCGTTATATGTTGACTTGATTTATTTTGATAGATTTCTTTCTCTATTTCCCTAAACTCTCTATTGCCTATTTTACCATACTTACTTTGGCTAAGGTATGCAACCAACGCCCATTCGCTGTTCTTCATCGCATGGGAATTTAATTTGTCTGTGCTAAATCCATAGCGATTTCCATTCTTTGTTACATCTCTTCCAACGATGGCAATATTGGCGACTTGTATATTTCTCCAACTTATCATATTTGGTTTTATTATAATATCTAATTCTGTAGTATTTCCTCCTCCAAACCCTGTAGAAGAATTACTACTACTAGGCAAAAATTTTCCTACCCAGATTCCTGATATCTCTTTTGTTCCAAATGTAAAACCGTCGGGCGTTCTCCATCCATCTCTCTTTTCTGCGACTTTATACTGCGCACTTCCGAACTCTTTCTCACTCTTCTTTATAAATTTGACATCTATCTCTCCTGGTAGCGTTTGGGTTGGAGCACTGTTCAAATGTACTCCCTGTTTACCATAATAATTTACTCCATCTTCGCTTCCTATTGTATAAGAATATCTTGGGATATATACCCACATTGTTTCGATATCATCCATAGAAATCGCTGTTCCACTTGTCGCACTTTGATATTTACTTCTACTTGCAGATGTGACGGTAACAGCATTCGCCCACT
>CAJUHO010000023.1 GCA_910586195.1 uncultured Bacilli bacterium | reverse complement strand
TCATACAAAAAATGTAGAATCTTCTGCTTTTACTCACAGATTTTCTACATTTTTTATTTATTTTAAAGCTAAATTTCTATGATAGTATTTTGCTTACTTTCGATTTCTCCAATATCTTTTCCATAGTTTTTGTTTTTCTATCCATACCATATTTTGTTCCTAACTCACCACTGATTTCTTCCATATCTTTCTCACATATACCATTAACTTTTTCTCTAACCGTTTTCAGACATGAAATTAAATTAGCTCGTGCTACTGCTATATCACCAGTTTCTAAAGAATCATCAGAAAAACTAAGCGCCCCATCAATAAGAGTATATACACCATTTGGTAATGGTATTCTTTTTGCCAATATAGAAGAATTTTTAAATCCTATTTTAGCATTACATAACTCTAAATTATCACCACCAACTAATAGTACTGTACTATTCTTTACAGAAAAATTCAAAATACCAAAGGGATGTTTCATGTGTAAGGAAATATCATTACTATTATCTATCTCCAGATTGCCTTTATGTACACCAATTTCTATTTGTTCACTATCCTTTATACAAACTGTATCAGTATTAATACTATCAATATAAATATGAGAATATTCTCCTCCTGTTCCAGTTACATCTAAATTTTTGACATCGCAAGCTTCATATCTACATTCTGAATATAAAAATGGATATTTTTTGAAAGTTTCATCCTCCTTTAAAATTATTTCTGCACTCTCACTTTCTTTTATTACCACACTTGCAATTGGATCCTCAAACCGTAGTTCATCGATAATAACATTTCCACCTTTTATCGTTAAATATCTAGATGTCTTACAATGGTCTAAGATTAATAAAGTATCTTTATTTAAACATTCAAAACAAACTTTAAAATTAGCAAATTCAAAATTTTTTAAATGTAACAGTTCTATATCCTCTGCAATTACCAATTTCAAAGCGTTTAAATCATATAGGTTCTCTTGATAAATTTCTTTTTGTCCAAATAAATAATAGGATAGGCTATTTCTTGTTACCTCCTTATGATTTTTTATATAAGTAGCACTTTTCTTCATATATCATCTCTCCTTTTTAATTATCTAAAAATCCATATTACAAAAAACAGAAAATAGGAAAAATTATGATTTTCCACAAAAATTGTGGAAATTTTATTTTTGAATCAAACTTTTTCCTGTCATCTCCTGTGGAATTTCTAAATTCATTAAATCCAAGATAGTAGGAGCGATATCACCTAATTTCCCTGGACATAAATTTATGTTTTTCTTTGTAATAATGAAGGGTACTAAATTCGTTGTATGAGACGTAATAACATTATTATTATCATCTAACATTTCTTCACAATTTCCATGATCTGCTGTCACAATCATAATACCATCTAACTCTTTTACCTTCTCATAAATTTGTAGTAAGCAATTATCTGTAGTCTCTACTGCCTTAACAGCAGCATCTAGCACTCCCGTATGCCCTACCATATCACCATTAGCAAAATTTAAAATGATTAAATCATAGTTTCCTATTTCTTTCAGTAGTTCTTCCGTAATTTTATTAGCACTCATTTCTGGCTGTAAATCATACGTTGCCACCTTAGGAGATGGAATTAAAATCTTTTTTTCATTTTTATAATCAATTTCTTTTCCACCATCAAAGAAAAACGTAACATGAGCATACTTTTCGGTCTCTGAAATCCGCAGTTGACTAAGTCCTTGTTTTTCAATATATTCTCCTAATATATTCGTAAGTATGGGGTCTTGATAAGCATATTCTGCTTTTACGGATTCCACAACTGGCATCATAGTCACTACTTTTAAATTTTCAAATTTTTCTACTTTCATTTCATGAAAAGAAGGATTCGTGAGTGCCGTTAAAATTTCACGAAGACGATCTTTTCTATAATTATAAACAATTAAGCCATCATTTTCGGAAATGTTACCACCATCATTAAAAATCGTAGGAATAAAAAATTCATCAGTAATATCATTTTGATAACTCTTCATAATATAATCCTGAATAGAACTTTCCTTCGGTCCAATCCCATTAACAATGGCATCATAAGCCTTCTTTAGTCTATCATAATTATTATCACGATCCATTCCATAATATCGTCCACCGATAGTAGCAATGGCCCCTATATCTAAAGTGCTTAGTTTTTTTTCCACCTGAGCGATATAATCATAGGCGCTCTTAGGACTAACATCCCGCCCATCTGTAAATAAGTGTAGATAAAGACTTTCTACTTTCTTTTCACTACACATATCAAGTAAGACCATTAAGTGATTAATATGCGAATGAACTCCACCGTCACTAATAAGTCCCATAATATGTAACTTTGAATGATTCTCTTTTGTATGTTGAATGACCTTTAAAATCTCCTCATTTTCATAGAAGGTTTTCTCTTCTATGCTCTTATTAATTAACTCTAAAGGCTGATAAACAACTCTCCCTGCTCCGATATTCATATGACCTACTTCGCTATTGCCCATCTGCCCCTTCGGTAGGCCTACCTGTTGACCTGATGCTACTAGTGTAGTATGTGGATAAGTATTCCACAGCATATTAAATGTTTTATTGTCTGCTAAAGCTACAGCATTTCCATGGGACTCTTCCCTTAATCCATAGCCATCTAGTATTGTTAAAATTACTGGTTTTTTCATATATCATCCTACCTTCTATATCTTCATATCATTTAAACAAAAGACTGCATAAATCGGTAAGTACCGAACTTCTTTTTTCGTAGAAAAATTATTTTCTGTTATACGATAAGCATTTTTTACTGTAAACTTTTTCATAAATATAGACAAAGATTTTGCTTTCGACATAGAGCGAGTTGCAATTTCGATGGGAATTACTTCTCCCATTCTGTTTTGAATTACAAAGTTTACTTCTGCTTTTCCTTCTGACTGATAATAATAAAGTGCATACCCTGCTTCTACTAAAGTCTTGGCAATATGATTTTCATATAGTGTCTCTTTTATTTTTTCATCTGTTAATAAATTTTTCATAGAAAGATGTAACATAGAATATAAAAGACCATCATCTGTCAAATACAACTTAAAACTTTCCTTTTCTCTACAACTGCTAAGGGGAGATTTTACTGTTTGGATTTTATAGCTACGATATACAATTTGATTATTTACAAGATATTGAATTGCCGTTTCATATTCTTTAGCACGTTTTCCATATCCCATTAGCCCATATTGAAACTTCTTATTTTCCTTTTTCAACTGTTCTGGCACTGATCTTAACACTTCAATTCCACGGCTCATATCAATTAAGGTTTTATTTAGGGCAATCTCTTTTTGATAAGCATCTAATGTTTTCTGCTTTATAGCATCAATATGCACCTCATCATATCCCTCTTTTAACGCCAAAATTACTTCTGGAAGCCCTCCTGTTTTTAAATATTCATAAAAATAATCTAGTGCCACTTTATGAAAAGGACAAGTGCGATGTCTCTCATAAGATTCTCGAATAAGTGCTGCTAATTGATGCTCATTATGAGCCCACAAGTACTCTTCAAAATCCATTTCACTCATTCCCTTAAATTGTAATTCTTCTCCTTTAAATTCTATCAAATTTTCACGGCGTGATGTAATCAAAATAATATGATACTCTCGCCTTTCACTTCCTAACAATTTAATGCCTTTTATAATTTCTAATTCATTAAGATTATCAAATACTAATAAAGTATCCTCTTTTAAAATCGTCTCTTTAGACATTAAAGATAAATTCAAAATGATTTTATCAGGAGACTTTTCCTTTTTAAATAATTCTAAAAGAGAGGGATTATAATCACAATTAAAGTAAACGACGTTTTTATAATTTTTAGAACCGAAATCTAGTACACAAAAAGTTTTTCCTATCTGTTTAGGTCCATAAATTAATAAAGGCTTTCTGATAAGATCATTTTTCCATTTCTGTAAAAATTTAAGTATTTTTCGTTCCATAAAATGTACCATCCTTACATATTTTATAAATTAAGTATACTATTTATGAAAAAGTTCGTCAAGTAATCAAAAATGACAAATTTCGACACAAAATAAAAAAGACTACTACTTCTCGTCTTGTATTATTCAATACTACTAGGTTTATGAAATTCCAATCGCAGTTTGTCTGCTACTGTTACAATAAATTCTGAATTGGTCGGTTTCGCTTTATCAATATCTACACTATGTCCAAAAATTTCCTCCATTAATTGCCAATTACCTCTATTCCAACTAACTTCTATTGCATGTCGTATTGCCCTTTCAACACGAGAGACTGTTGTATCAAACTTCTTTGCAATATCAGGATACAATTCTTTTGTAATTCCACCTATTACTTCAGGACGGTCATAAAGCATAATAATGCCCTCTCTAATATACTGATAACCTTTGATATGAGATGGTACTCCTAGTTCATGTAAAATCTTAGTAATAGAAATTTGTAAATTGTTATGATATACGTCAACTGACTTACTACCAAATTTACTTCCTTCTACAACTTCTTCTACACGTTTTTCCAAATCATCTAGTTCAAAAGGTTTTAAAATAAAGTAACTAATACCAAGCTCTGATGTTTTTCGAATCATATCTTGTGCATTATAGGATGTTAGTATTATTACCTTTTTATCAATCTTTTTCTTTTTCATTTTTTCAAGTACATACATGCCATCTTTTTTAGGCATAATAAGATCTAACAAAATGACATCATAGTCATCCCTCTTCTTATCAATTAAATTGAATCCTTCTTCCCCATTATGTGCATGTAATGTCACTTTAATATCTGCGTGTTTACTAAAATATTCGGTAACCATGTTAACTAATTCAACATTGTCATCGATCATTAATATTCTTGTCTTTTCCATTTTTTCTCCTTCCCTATACTACCACGCATTCTTATTATATAACATTGTGTCGGAAATTGATAGAGAAAAAAAAGACAAGTTTTGTCGAAAAGTAGAAAATTAGCATAATTCCAAGAAAATTTGTAGTTTTTCTGGACTTAAACTCAAGCCACCTAGAAGATAACCTTCAATATATTTACTCGTCTTTAAATTACAAATATTTTTTTCATTGGCACTACCACCATATAACAAAATATTTTTAGGATATTTTTCTCGAATATAGGCTAATACCTCGTCAATTTCGAAAACTTCAGGAATTTCTCCTGTCCCAATAGCCCAAACTGGTTCATAGGCAATAATAATTTTATCTCTTTTTCTTTGCTCTAAACCGTTTAAAGCTTGAAGTTGCCTTTCTATTTTTCTATGTATTTGGCCTTGAGCTCGTTCTTCTTTTGTCTCTCCTATACAAAGTATTGGTACTATTTCATCTTTCAAAAGTAAATTTATTTTTTCGCAAATCAAACCGTCATCCTCATTATGATTTAAACGACGCTCACTATGTCCCACAATAGCGTAATCTACACCAATCGATTTTAATTGTGCTGCTGCAATATCTCCTGTATGAGCTCCACAATCATAACTTCCAACATCTTGGCTTCCTAATAATAGCTTAGAAGAATCACACATAGAAAGATAAATAAAACTAGGACACAATACCATTTCATGATTTGTCTTCATTTCATTTAGCTTTCTAAAATATGATAAAAATTCTTCTTTCTTTAAATTGCATTTATGATTTAAAACAATCTTCATAAACTTCTTCCCCTTATCTTTTCATAAATTCGTGAAATAAATCCATAACGATATTTTTTCTTTTCCATGATGGCATGTCTATATACATCTAATACTTGATCTGCATAATAACTAGCTCCACAATGTTCTGCTTGAATACGGGCCTGACGTGCAAAATAATCTTTTTTTTCTTTATTTTTAGATAATTCTATTACAATATCTAAATATTCTTCCTTTGTCTGAAAAATTCTTCCGTTTAATTCATCTACAACTGTTCCAACAAAGGATTCATCTTTAATACAAACAGGAACAATTCCTCCTGCCATTGCTTCAATTACGGTTAATCCTTGTGTTTCTGTTTTAGATGCTGTTGCTAAGATGTTAGCACAATGATAATAATATGGCATTTCTTCCCAATCTACTTTTCCTGTGAAAATCACATTTTTCAAATGATTTTCCTCTACATAATCCTCATATTTTTCTTTGTCTGGTCCATCTCCTACAATCAGCAATTTAATATTATTAAATTTATCTGCTAAATCCTTCTGTGATTCTAGCAAAAATTCAACATTTTTCTCTTGTGCAAGTCTTCCTACAAAAATGATTATAAAGTCTTTCCTAGATAATGATAATTTTTTCTTTAATTCGCTAACCTTTTTCATATCTATATTTTCTTTAAAAAATCGTTCTACTTCAATCCCTGTTGGAATAATGTGTACATTTTTTTCAAACTTATATTTCTCTTTGAACAATTTATAAGTTTTGTGAGTTGGAACAATCAACTCTGTAGCCGTTGTTTCACAATAAAACTTTGTAAAGTATTCTACCAATTTTTTACTCGATTTTTGAAAGTATCCTTTTGTAATATAGTGAATATAATCCTCATACATCGTATGATAAGTATGCACTAGTGGAATATTATACTGCTTGGCAAATAGCCTTGCAAATGTTCCAATCGCAAATTCTGTTTGAGAATGAATTACATCTAATTTCCATCCCTTTACAATATTAACAGCCTGAATAGGGTAAATACTAGTGAGTCTTGAATCATAAATTCCGGTTGGAATCCCTGGGATTCTAAGTACTCTTTCTTTTTCATCATATTCGTATTTAAAATTCGTTAAATTAGCTGTTATAACATAAACAATGTGTCCTTTTTTTTCCAATGCTTTTTTAAGCATTATTTCACTAGTGACTAAGCCACTAATATAGGGCGTATAAGTCTCCGAAAATATTCCTATTCGCATTTAATACTACTCCTCTCATCAATATTAAAGATGATTGCGCCTATAATCATAGGCAAATAATATGTAATGAAGCGCCATACAAGTAAAACGGCACTTGTTACTCCACTACTTAGAAAGGCATGAAAGAAACTTAAAAAACCATATTCAATTCCACCACTAGCACCAGGAATAGGAACAAAGGACCCAATAATTAAAACGTAGGCAGATGAAACTAAAGATTCAATTGCTGTAAGACTTGTAAAGTCATGCATACTATAAACAATAAGAAGTGGAATAATATAATAACAAGCAAGACTTAATAAATTAAGAATAATCCCACCAACAATTAGTTTTCCTCTTTTAGCAAGAGATTTCGTTCCTTTATGAAATTCCACAATCTTCTCATTCCAAGATTCTATTTTTTGCTCTTTATTTTTAATTAATTTTATCTTACATAAAAAGTGAATAATCTTTTCAACTATAAAAGTAGTCGTCTTCTTCGAAAAAGCAATAAAAATAAGAAAAATGGCTACTAAAATATTAATAACAAACCCTAAAAGAACAAAATTTCTAAGTATAGGAACTTCTGGAAATAAGTGGAAGCAGGCATTATAAAATACTGCAAATATTCCAAAGATAACAAGTGCCATTTGATAAAAAATAAAATTTTGAATGATAAAATTACTTCCATGACTTGCACGAATTCCATGTTCCATTAACATATATACTTCCATAGGTTGGCCACCTGTTGAAAAAGGGGTAATTCCGTTAAAAAACTGAACAATCATATTATGCTTTAGTGCCTCTTTTAAAGAATACTTCTCTTTTTGATTTACAATTTTATAAGAAACTACACTCTTTAAAAATATAGAAAAAAAGAAAACAAGAATAGCTAGTATTAAGTATTTATAATCCATGTTTTTCAATGCATCTATTGTACTTGAAAAATCTTCTTTTAGTGTAAATATCAATACTAGTAATGTAATCAATAATATTATAAATGTATTTTTCCGTATATTTTTTATTATCTCCATTTTGTTTTTCTCTTTCTTTTGTTATTATTTTCTTATAATTCAGCCTTTTATATTATCATCATCAATAGTCTCAATTCCAGGCAATTTTTTTCCTTCTAAATACTCTAAAGTAGCTCCTCCACCTGTTGAAATATGGTAAATCTTGTCATTTACTCCAGCAGCGGTTGCACAAGCGACGATATCTCCGCCACCAAGAATTGTCTTGATATGACTAGTTGCTAAATAATTTAATATTTTATCTGTTCCCATTTTATAGTTTTCAAATTCATATACACCTAATGGCCCATTCCATAAAATTAGTTTGGCATCTTTTAAATGATTTTCAAAAATTTCTATGGTTTGTTCTCCAATATCGAGTGCCATATCAGAAAATTCCATTTGGCTAATATCCTTCTCACTAGATGGTGTGTCATTACTAAATTCAGTGGTTACTTTTACATCTACTGGCAAAATTATTTTTTCGGGATATTTTTCTAATATGTTCTTACAAAACTCTAAGTGTTCAGCATCACATAGTGAATTTCCTATCTCATACTCTTCTGCTTTTAAAAATGTAAGAGCCATTCCTCCGCCAATCAAAATCTTATCCGCTTTCTCTACTAAATTTTCAATTACTCCTATTTTATCTCCCACTTTTGAGCCGCCTAAAATTACAACAAATGGGGTATTGGGACACTTTAATTCTTCTAAGGCATTTAATTCCTTTTCAATTAAAAAACCAATACAGCTTTCTTTTATAGAAGAGGCAATTCCAACATTGGAAGCATGAGCCCGATGTGCTGTTCCAAAAGCATCATTTATAAAAACATCTCCCAAAGACGCCCAAAAGGCACCTAAATCTTTATCATTATTACTTTCTTTTTTCCCCTCAACATCTTCGTATCTAGTATTTTCTAATAAAAGAACTTCTTGTTCTTTTAATGATTTTACTTCCTTTTCTACTTCTTTACCACTTGTATTTCTACAGAATTTTACTTCCTTTTCCAATAGTTTTGATAGTTCTTCTGCCACTGGCTTTAAAGACTTCTCTTTTTTATCTTCTTCTGTTTTTACACGACCTAGGTGAGAGAGAAGCACAATTTTGGTATTTTGCTTTATACAGTACTTAATTGTTTCCAAACTTTTTACAATTCTAGTATTATCTATAATTTTTCCATTTTTCATTGGAACATTAAAATCACAACGAATGATTACTGTTTTATTTTTTATATTTGTCTTATTCAAGCGTTTTTTCATTTTAGACCTCCTTATCTTTTATTCATTATAACACTCTTTCAACTTAAAAAAAAGATTCCCAAATAGAATCTTACATTTTATTGATGTCACATAAATACTTTGCTGTACGAACCATTTGTGCAGTATAGCTCATTTCATTATCATACCATGCTACTATTTTAACTAGTTGTTTACCATCTACTTCTAAAACACTGGTAGAAAGACCATCTACTAAACCACCAAAACAAGACCCAATAACATCGCTTGATACAATAGGATCCTCTGTATAGCCCAATGTCTCATTTGTATTATTCTTTAATGCCTCATTAATCTCTTCTGCTGTAACACTTCTTTTTAGTTCTAATACCAAATCAATAACAGATCCAGTCGAAACTGGAACACGCATTGCTGTTCCATCTAGACGTCCATCTAAATCCTTTAACACTTTTCCAATCGCAGAAGCAGCACCCGTAGATGCTGGAATGATATTAGCAGCAGCGGCACGTCCACGGCGAGCTTTAATTCCTTTTTTATGAGGTACATCAAGCGTTGCCTGATCATTTGTATAAGCATGAACTGTTGTCATATAACCTTTCTCAATTCCAAATTCACGATGAACTACATTTAAAACAGGTGCTAGGCAGTTCGTTGTACAACTAGCTGCAGAAATAACTTCCTCTTCTCCTGTCAAAATATCCTCATTGACATTATAAACAATTGTTTTAATATCTCCCTTAGCTGGAGCAGAAATCACTACCTTTTTAGCACCTGCAGTAATATGAAGCGATGCTTTCTCTCTATCAGTAAATCTTCCTGTACATTCCATCACAACATCAATATCTAAATCTTTCCATGGCAAATTAGCAGGATCTGTTTCTGCATAAACTTTAATTGTTCTTCCACCAACAATAATAGCATCTTCTTCATGTGAAATTTCTGAAATGCGATAATTACGATGATTGGTATCATACTTTAAAAGATAGGCAAGCTGTTCTGCATCTGTTAAATCATTAATAGCGACAACTTCAAAATCTTCACTTTCCTCCATTAATCTAAATACAAGTCTTCCAATTCTTCCAAAACCGTTAATAGCAACTTTAATCATTTTTTATTCCTCCTTATTTTTCATTATATAGTCTTTTACTTTTTTGTTCAATATATTCCCTTTAGTTTGACAAATAAACGACACTAAAGAACATCACCCTTATTATCTAATTTATCATTACTCGTGCCTTGATTACTATATATAGAAAGTTCCGCAATTAATTTTTTATATTCAGTCGCCAAAGTAGTAGAATTAAAATTTATCATATGATTTTGATATGAAATCTCACTATCATGAGCTTGTAAAAATAATAATATTTCATCTACTTTATCCAATACTTCACTTAAATATTTTAATGCCTCTTTCATTCTAGCCTTTAAATCAGCAAACTCTTTTAAGTCATGATCTGTACACATTAATTGCAAATATAAATCATAGTAATAATCACTATCATCTAATTTTTCTTTATCAATTAAATTTTTAATTGTCTCTTCATCACAAAGAGAAGCAATATTTTGTAAATACGTATTAATTTTACTTTTGGTATCTTTAACTGTAGTGCGACTAATTGTAAAATCTGGTCTATCACTAATAAGACTATCTATCGTAAGAACATTGGTAAGATTATGATTATTCAAATAATCATTTAATCCTTTCACATTATCCGATAATCTTCTATAGTACTTTTTAATAGTTTCTTCAATATAGGCACAATCACCTGTTGTCTTTATCTCTAAAGGAAACTTATCTTTTATAAGATCAAGGTTTGAATAGTACATTAGTTCTTGTTTCAATACTTTTTCTTCTTCTAATTGCTTTATTGCAATGTAAAATATTAGTACAATAAATAATATAGCAATAGCTAAAACCGTAAAGATTATTGCTTTTAATACTTTCTTTTTTTTCATGTTTATACTCTTTTCATTGATATTTTACTTTTTAACTTTTTTAAACAACTCTCGACTAACTCCACATTTAGGACATTTAAAATCATCTGGTAATTTTTTTCCATAATATACATAGCCACAAACGCTACATATCCAAGCACTCTTTCCTTGTTCTGTTGTTACCTTTAGTAATTCTTCTTTATGCTGTTGATAATATTCATAACTCATTGCTTCTTCCTCAGCAAAGACATCTGCTTCTGTTAATCTTCCAATAAACAAAGTATGAGTATCATTATCAATAGTATCTATAATTTCACATATCATATAACCTAAGGAGTCTGAAATTACTTTTATATCTTCTATTTCTATTGTTTCAACGTCCTTAAATTTATCTATATCTTTCATAGATTGCAAACCGAAAGTTTTAATGATACTGCCATCTGTCTCTTTTTTTAGTATAGATAATGCAAATTTTTCACTTTTTTTCATTAAACTATTCGTATAATTCTGCTTCATCACAGAAACTGCAATCAAGGGGTTATCTCCTGCACTTATTTGTGATACTGCATCTACAACGCATCCCCCATCTGTTGTTGTTAAAATGTACATTCCCTGTGTTATTTTTCTAGTTATCTTTTTATTTTTCAATGTCTTTTTGTTCCCTTCTATTATTTTTATAAAAATAATTTTTACTTTCTAAATATTTTCTATTTTCTTTTATCCAAGGACAACCGATAACTATTCTATTAATTTGAAATTGATAACTATCGTTTTTTGTTTTTATAGTCATCTTTCCAAGGATAGCTATGTGAGTCATTTTAAAACTAATAACTTCATTCCAAGGGATTAATATATAATCTTCCCCATTTACCAAATAGATACTAATACCATTCTCATCAAAATAAAAGAAATACTTTTCTGTCTTATCAAATGTTACTTGCGTTTTACTAGGAGTAACTAATATCTTATTTGGCATAGGAATATTAGTACCATAGATTATATTTTGTGTATTTTTTATTTCATATTTTTTTATAATATTTTCTATATATAATTATAAAAAAGAATTATTTAATTTTTCTTTCCGTCATACTTTTCTCATAATTCGTAATTACTTGATTATAATTAACAAGCAAATTATTTAGTTCTGCTCTTTGACATTTAAAGTTAATGGCAATTTCACTTCCTAGACTATTCATCGCAACTACTCCTAAAAAGTTATTGTAAAAGGGATGATCATAAATAGAAAAAGATTTAGATACTCCCATAGTCTCATGATTTAAAAAAGTGTCTAATAAGTTATTTAAAAAGGCTTCATAAAAAATGGCGGCATGTTCTGAGGAAATTTCTAAATCCCAACATTGTTCAATATTAGATTTTGGAACAGAGACATTTGCAGTTAGCATATCACCATTACTTTCTAATATCATTTTCCCTCTAATCTTTTCACCACTATTTAACATTTCCTCCAAAAATCCCACCATTATCTTCGATTTTTCTGGTGCAATCATTTGAGCTTCATACTTTTTCATATAATATCTCTCCTTTTTTATTTGTTACACTTTTAGTTGCCTCTACTAATCCTCCTATAGTGCCAAAAAGATAAGGGATTATTGTTGATTCTTTCTGTACTACGAAACAATAATTATGACTACCATAGCAATTAACCTTTTTAAAATATTGTTCTAAATTTTCTAAGGATTCAAAATCATCCATTACTTTTTCTCCAATTTTCTGCTAGCTAAATCTTTGCAAGTATCTATTATAATATCACGTATTTTTTCTTTATTATCTATCTCATCTATAAAATGCATTGGTTTTGCATTAGTATAGGGAATTTCTTGCCTCATTTTATACCCCTTGTTGCTTTCTGTTATTTTCACTAATAATCTCTCATCATAAATACCACCAAATAAGGTATCATTATAATAAAGAAGATACTCTCCCATCATTGGTCTACATCTAATATTATCTAATAAAGATAATCTTTCTAATATAAAATCTTTATATTCCTTTGTCGTCGCCATATTTTCCTCCTTTTATAGTACTATTTTTCCTATATAAAATAGCCAGTATCAATATCAGTAAGCAAAAAAACAATTCTAAACAAGTTTCAAATATTAACATAAAATCCTCACTTACAAAAATAGCATATAATGTGTATGTAAGACTACTCGTTACCCATAAAATCCAAGATTGTATACTTAAATCATCAGATTTTTTCGTTTTGATAAGCTTTATTATTTGTGGAAAATAGGATATAAAAGTACAGAATGACACAATAGTTAATAAAATATCTCCTAACATTTCTATCCTCTTTCTCTAATACATATGTTTATTCTCTATTTGCATAAAATCATCAAATACCTCTTTTGCTTCTTTGCTTTCTATGTGATATTTTTTTAAAATATCGTGATATCCCCCTCTTATATATTCATATATCATATCATCGCGAAACCCAATTTCAGCTGCATCTTTTTTTGTATTTGCATAATAAACTTCATCTATATTGGCCCAAATAATTGCTGATAAACACATGGGGCAAGGTTCTGCATTCACAACCAGCGTACAGCCTGATAAATCGCTAGTGTTTAGTATTTTAGAAGCTTTCCTAATAACATTCATTTCAGCATGGGCCGTAGCATCGCAACTTTCTAAAACCGTATTATGCGCAGTAGCAATTATTTTTTCACCCTTTATAATTACAGCTCCAAATGGTCCACCTGTTTTATAATCATTCACCTTTCCTACTTTTGATTCCGAAATAGCAAGCTTCATTGCTTCTTTTATATTATCCATCTATCTTTATGCTCCTTTATTATCATACTAAATATAACACAAAATACATAAAACTTCTTTAAAATTATTCACTAATTTTTTATCTATATCTTGATTCATAATATATTCTCCCCTCAGCAAAATTATATTATTTAAAACTCACATATCGTATTCCCATACTTTTATAAATTTTCGAAGCCCTAGGAAGGTGCAAAATTCTCGCAAATAATAAATTGTAAAATTCATCTATTAAAATGATGGTACATAATATAATGCTAATTGTCAAAAAAGCCTTTTTGTTCATATTCTTCGCTAAATAAAAGCAAAGGGGAACAACACCATAGATAAATAGTAGACTAAAGGAACCAAAAATCAAAACACTTCTTAAACAAACAAAGCCATGAATACTTCCAAAACTTAATATTTCTCTATTATAATCCCAACATCTAAGTCCATTTCCAATAATATACATACCAAGTCCTGAAAAATATTCTAATATCCCACAGGCTATAGCACTAATAAAGAATACCTTCCAGGCTTTTTTTCTATGTTTATATGTTAAAAAATATATCATCAAAGAACCAGTAGCATAAATATTAATCCAAGGCAGAAAATTACCACCTCGCCAATAGAACTCCTTCATACCACCATTAAAATAGTAAAATATAAGTTCATATAGGAATCCAAACATACCTGTAATTACTATGATTAAGCAAAAAATGCCTAGCATTGTTATCTTATCAAACGAGTGATTTTTTTCTAAATAATCTTGATACTTCTTTTTCATACTACATACTCCCTACTACTCTTTTATTATTAATTTATTATTTTTTCTAATACTTCTGGCACATGTCTTGGTCCTCTAATCGCTCTTACTCCATAAGCTTTTAATTTTGAAAATGGATATTCATCCTCTTGGTACTGCTTTATCATTTTAATTTTCATTACTTTCTTCATAGATAAATTCTCATCTTGATACTGATATGGTATATCTATTTCTGTCACTTTACATTTATATAAAATGGCAGAGTAGGGAGAGCCCATATAAAGATAGACTAAATCATCAACATGAATATTCCCTGGTTGTTTCCATAACATTGTATCTGTCTTTGAAAAAGCATCTATTATATCATAAAACTTAGGATTGGCTGGGATAAGCCAAGAACTAGAAGTCTCTGTAAATTTATGACTTTCTTTTACATACTCTAATATTTCTTCATCTTTCAATGTATTATCTAAAATAATAGTAAGCCAGTTTTTTTTATTCATATGATAAGCTTTATAAAAACCATCTCTATTTTGTAATTCAACTATCATCTCGGGATTTAATTTAATGTTTATTATATCTATAAGCCCTTTTTTCCTACTATCAATTTTTTCTGCTTCTATTCGTACAATTAAGGCATACCATTTCTCATTATTTTTGTTTTTAAAAACCCCATTTAATGGAGAGGAGTCCCAGGGGAAGACAGGTGCATCATGATACATCTTTATTATCGAATTTGCAATTCTATTTGTCTGATTATCTACAAAATAAGTGTTTTCAAAACATCGATTTCTAATATCTATTAAAATTTTTTTATATTCTTCTCTAACTTTACTTACAAATTCTCCGACTTGTCCTTGAACACGAAAGGGAACATATTCACAGTCAGCACCTAAATCATAGATTGTTCCTGTTACAGAACCATCTTTACTAATCGTAATTTGTGCTTTAAAATCATTTAGAAAAACTTTCGAATAGTAATACTGGTTATTTTCTTCCATAAATCCATAACTTTTTAATTTTTGAAAATCAACGCACGTTCTTTCAAATATTTCTTTTTCTATATCCATACTACCCTTTCTTTCTTGTTATATTTTTATTATACCAAAGAAAAGAAATGATTAAAACTTTTTATACTCACTGTTATATTTTTTGTCTTTCCAATACCACCATTTCAACTTTACATTTTCATGGTAGTTATGCTCTGCATAATATACGGCCATTCTAAAAAGATATAACTGACATTTATCGACCTTACAGCATTTCACTTCACAATCTTTTTTATAAAGTTCCTCAGGATTTAACCCTTTTAAATCCTCAACACATGTAATTCCCATATTGACTAAACTTTGTTTTGTATTCTTTCCAACATTTGGTATCGTCATTAAATCAGTTTTCATCTCAATGCTCTCTTTCTTTATAAATACACTTATTATATCACGTATAATGTAGATAGTAAATGGGTGTAACGGAGAATATGAGGTTCATGTAGCAACAAAAGTTGTACTACAAAGCCTAGAATATCGCACAAAAAAAAGATTTCCTATTTCTAGCAAATCTTTCAAAGAAAAAATGATTTTCTACAAGCCATTTTCTTATAGCTAGTAACAAATCATTACGAATCAACAATAAGGATTATCAATCGTAAAAACAACTTCCACCAATAAATTCTCTTAAGATAGAATCTTGAGGAATACTTTCTGATGGAATTGGTAAAAATAGACGTAAAAAGTTAATTAATCTTTTCGCCTCTTCATAGTATTCTGAAGATTGATCAACAGAATATAGAAGTGGTTCTACATATGTTTTTAATACTCCAAGTTCATATATCAACGCAGTATTAAAGGTAGCATCTGCCTCATCTTGATATGGAAAAATATATTTTTCTTCACCCCTACGAACGGATGCCCAACTTTTAAGAGTAGCCTCTACGTTATATCCTCTTGTTCTGTTATCGCGAATCATTCTTCTAAGCAGGCGATTATCTGTCGTAGAAATACGATTATGATCATCCATATTTAGCTCTGTTAATGCAGATAAGTATATTTTATACTTTTTCTCACGCTTAATATTATTTAAAATATTAGGATCAAGTCCATGAATCCCTTCTATTAAAATGACCTCATTTTTTGCCACTTGCATTGTTTTCTTATATTCCTTTTTTCCAAGCAAAAAGTTATATGTTGGAATAGATACCTTTTCACCAGCGATTAAGCTTGCAATTTGTTGATTAAATAATTTTAAATCAATTGCCTCTAAACATTCATAGTCAGGGTTTCCATCTTCATCTAACGGATTTTGATCTTTTTCCACAAAATAGTCATCCATAGAAATTGTTTTAGGGTTCATTCCTAGGCTTCTCAAATACATACAAAGTTTACGAGCTGTCGTTGTTTTTCCTGATGAAGAGGGGCCTGCTAATAAAACTATTTTGACCTCAGGCTGTTGTTTAATATCTTTGGCAAGTTCTAATAGTTTATTACTAGTAATCATCTCATTCATTCGAATTAAGTCCCCTATATTTCCAGTAGAAACCATATTATTTAATTCCGTAGAATTTTCTATATTCATAAGTTTAGCCCAATCTCTACATTCTTGAAACACTTCAAACATATGAGGATGATGTTCATATTCTTTTATCCTGTCAGTAATATATATTGTTGGAAAGCGTAACATAAAACCATTTTCTGCTACATAATTTAAATCAAAATCCTTCAAATATCTTGTTGAAATCGGCATATAATAATAGAAGTAATTATAAAGATTTCTTAATCTATATAAAGTAACGAAACTATTGGTATTATACTTCATTACTCCTGCTTTTGCATAATCTCCGATTTTCTCAAAATAATTAATAGCATCTAATCTATCAACATTTACTCTATTAATATCTAAATCATTTTCCACCAATTGCTGTACTCTTTGTTTAATATTAGCAATAGAATCACTATTTATAATAAAATTAGTCTCAATATATATCCCTTTATCTAATGAATGTTGTACTATGATATTTTTATCATTTCCATAAAGCTCTTTAACAGCCACAATTAGTAAAAACGTAAGACCGCTAACATGCGCACGATTACCTTCCCTTGAAGTTAAATCTAAAAATTCAATATTTTCCGATTCTATTACTTTTGATGTTAACTCTTTAATTTGACCATCCACTTTTGCCAAAATAATAGGATACTGAAAAAATTCTTGCTCTTGTTTTGCAATCTCTTCTAAAGTAATACCCTTAGGCACTTCTCTCGGTACATTAGATATTGTAATTTGAATATTTTCAATCATTTCTATCACCCTTTTTTATTCTTACTAGTTTATTGTATCATATTTTGACGAATTACAATACGAATATTTTAATATTTATATGTTTATAATATTTTTAGATGAGGTGAAAATTATGAGTTTAATACCAGTAGTAGTAGAAAAAGACGTTCATGGAGAACGCAGTTATGATATTTTTTCTAGACTTTTAAAGGAAAGAATTATCATGCTTAGTGGTGAAATTAATGATGCAAGTGCTAATAGCGTTATTGCGCAACTTCTATATTTAGATTCTATTAATCATGATGATATTAGTCTTTATATCAACTCCCCAGGAGGTGTTATTACCGCTGGAATGGCTATTTTTGATACCATGCAATTTATTAAAAGCGATGTATCTACCATTTGTATTGGAATGGCCGCCAGTATGGCATCATTTTTGCTTGCTAGTGGTAGTAAGGGAAAAAGATTAGCACTCCCTAATTCTGAGGTTATGATTCATCAACCACTAGGAGGAGCTCAGGGCCAAGCAACAGAAATAAAAATTGCTGCTGAACATATTTTACGTTTAAAAGAAAGGCTTAATAGCTTGCTAGCAAAAAACACAGGTCAAAGTTTGGAAACCATTGAAAAGGATACAGAAAGAGATTATTTTATGACTGCCGAAGAAGCCCTAAACTATGGAATTGTCGATAAAATTATAGAATCGTAAATACTTACTCCTGGTTAGGAGTTTTTTCATATCCCCTTATTTTAACTAGTACTCAACACGAGGCGATATGATACGTTTCCCCCAGCGTTACCTGGATTATAATGAACATTAAAAGTACCCGCAATGGTGCCAATGTTATATACTCCACCACATATAAACCATGGTGCTGATGAGAATATCATATGGAAGTTATCTCCATACCAACCTGCTATCTCATTCAATGCATGACTAGTACATAATTTACCATTACATGCTGTTAATGGATCATGGCTAGTATAAAAATCATAATACTTATCTTCCAAAAAACTTTGCCCAGTCAGATTCCCGCCTTCTCCAAGCAAACCTGTATAGCCTGAATGGAATGTCGTATTCATTCCTGAATACCTATTCCCATTTGACATAAAATTTCCCATCATATACTCCCAAGCTCCTCCGCTCATATCATAGATTCCATATATAGTTCCTGTTGTTGAGCCTCCTGTTCCTTTCGGACTTTTTTCATATGTGTATTGACATCCATAGTCGGTATT
>CAJUHO010000022.1 GCA_910586195.1 uncultured Bacilli bacterium | reverse complement strand
GAGAGATAGATGTTAAGTTTATAAAGAAGAGTGAGAAAGAGCTAGGAAGTGCGAAGTATAAAGTAGCAGAAAAGAGAAGTGGATGGAGAACGCCCGATGGTTTTACTTTTGGAACAGAAGAGCTATCAGGAATCTGGGTAGGAAAGTTTGAGACGAGTAGTTCTACTCCGAATGCTACTAATGGAGGGGATAACGTTACAACTTTGGATGCGATGATAAGGCCGAATGTCATAAGCTGGCGAGGAATACAAGTGGCAAATATTGTGGAAGTTGGAATAAATATAATAAAGACTGGGAATCGCTATGGATTTAGTAATAATAAAATAAATTCTCATGCAATAAAGCAGGATGAATGGGCGATAGTTGCCTATCTTTCTCAGAGCAAATATGGAAAGCTTGGAAATAGAGATTATAATGGGGCGAATAAAGAGATATATCAAAATAAATCGGATAAGTATATAACAGGCTGTAGTTATGGTGCTCCAAGTAATGATAGTAGTGATTACGGCTGTCAATATACTTACGATATAAATATATTGGGAACAGGGGCGTCTACTACTGGAAGTATTTATGGAATCTATGATATGAGTGGAGGAAGTTACGAATTTGTAATGTTAAATTATGCTCCTGAAGGGAAAAGATATTCAGGACCGAATGCAACTTATCATTCAGGTTATACGGGTTTACTCTCTGATGGAAGTAGTGTGACAGGAAAGGCATGGTTAGAAGATAAATATTATAATTTTTATACAAGTGGAGATTCCTCGATAGCTTGTGATGGGAAAGTTTGTACCTCTTGGGCTTTGAGTGAGACCCAAAACTGGTATAGCGATGGCTTGATTTTAGGAACTGAGTATCCGTGGAATGTAAATGGGGGGATTTATTATTTAAGTGATAGTTCAGGTATTTTTTTCTGTGGTGAAGCCTATGGTGCTGGGTTAAGAACTCTTGGATATCGTTTAGTATTGACACATCTATAGACTTCTTTCTTTTAATTCATATTGACAAATAGAAAGATATAGGATATATTTCGCTTATAGATGTTAAGTAGGTGATTGAAATGGCTGAATACATATTAGATCTTACAAGTCTTTATAGTAATATAGATGAGAAGGTTGAAATTAATCAGGACATATTATTTGATTCGGAATATTTAGTAAATAGTGATATCGTAGAGTTGAAAAAAGTTCATGTGATTGGTAATATTGAGAAAAATTTAAATGGACAACTCCTTCTATCTGTTAAAGTAGAAGGTGTTATGGTATTAGAAGATGCTATTTCTCTAGATTTGGTAGATTATCCATTTTCCTGTGAAATTGATGAAAATATAGATGAAAAAGTAAAAAAAGGAGAAAATACTCTTGATTTAAAAGAGATTTTGTGGGAAAATATTGTATTAGAGGTTCCCTTAAAGTTTACTGAGGTGAAAGACTTTAGTGAATTTCATGGGGATGGATGGAAATTAATTGATGAAGATGAAGTTCAAAAGAATCATAATCCATTTGGTGAATTATTAGAAGAGTTTGGAGAGGAGTGATGAAAATGTTAAAACTAGATATACAACTATTTGCTGTACCATTCCATAAAGTTTCAAAAACAAGAAAAAGAATGAGAAGATCACATAATGCAATGGAATTACCTGGTGTTACTAAATGTCCAACATGTAATGAGACAATTAAACCTCATCGTGTTTGTAAGAAATGCGGTAACTACAAAGGAAAAAAAGTTGTAGAAATAGATGCTTAATAGCATCTTTTCTTATTTTAAGGATACTTTTTCCATTGACAAACAAACGTACGTGCTGTATGCTATCAATAGAAGATAAAGGAGAAGTATTATGTTGCAAAACTGGTTAAAAGATTATACATTAATTATTACCTCTCAAAATAACAAAAAAAAGATTTTATTATCTTTGACGAACGAGCATAAAATTTTAGATTTGAAGTTTATGACAAAAGAGGAATTTTTTGAGAAATATTATTTTAAGTATGATGAGCGTGCCTATTTTTACTTAAGACAGAAATATCATTATGACTTAGATGTATGTAAACTGTATCTTAAAAATTTGTATTTTATTGAAAATCATCCATATCAAAATACTAAGTTACAGAGATTAAAACAAATAAAAGATGAATTAATACAAGTTGGGCTTTTAGAAGATAATAAGCTATTTCATAATTATTTGAAAACGAGAAATATTGTAGTTTATCATTATAATACATTAGAAAAATATGAGTTAGATGTTTTAAAGAAATTTAATGCCTTCTTTTTTTTAGAAGAAGAAAAGTATCCTTTACCTAAAACGGCAATAGAAGTAGAAAGCTTAGAGGATGAAGTAGTATATGTTGCCGTTCAAATTCGAAAACTATATAAAGAAGGTGTTCCGTTTTCTAATATTCATCTGTTAAACGTAACACAGGATTATTATTATACGTTAAGAAGAGTATTTGCTATGTTTGGAATTCCTTTGCAATTATCTAATACCTTTTCTTTATTAGGAACTAAAGTGGTATCAGATTATTTAGAAACAAAGGAAATTAATTTGCAAGATACTTCCTTTCCCAATCAAAAGTTGGTTCAAGTTGTAAATTCTCTTTCATTTTTAGAAGAGGGGGATATTAAGCAAGAAATTTTAATTGATAAATTAAAGAGTACTAAGTTTACAGAAGACGTTTTACAAGAGGCAGTGCAAATTCGCCAAATGGATGATATTTTTGGAGACGATGATTATGTTTTTTTATTAGGAATGAATCAAGATGTTTTTCCTAACTTAAAACAAGATAATGATTTTATTTTAGATATAGAAAAAAAGGAAGTAGCACTTTTTAGTACGGATGACAAAAATGCGATGATAAAGCAGGAGATTAATAGTCTATTACGAAGAATTCCCCATCTTTTTCTAAGCTATAAGTTGCAAAGTGCTTTTCAAGTATTTTATAAGTCTAGTTTGATTGAAGAATTAAATATTTCCATTCAGAAAAACACAGAGAATATATACAATTATTCTAATCTTTATAATAAGTTGATTCTTGCTGAAAAATTAGATGATTTTTATAAATTTGGTATAGTTGATGACAAACTTTCCATATTATATAAAACATATCCATTCCTGTCTTATCATAGTTACAGTTCTAAATTTACAGGAATAAATACCAAAGAATTAGAAAATTATTTAAAACCAGTATTAAATCTTTCTTATACGCATTTACAAAATTATTATTTATGCAGTTTTAAATATTATGTAAATCATATTTTAAAATTGGATTCTTTTGAGACCACTTTTGCATCCATTGTAGGAACCATGTTTCATGAAGCTTTAAAATATATGTACTGTGAAGATTTCAATTTAGATTATTTTATGGCAAAGGTATTAGAAACACAAGAATTTACCGCAAAAGAAAAGTTTTTCTTAAGTTTATTGAAGGATGATTTAAAAAAGACTCTTACAATCATAGAAGAGCAAGGAGAATATACTAAGTTTCAAGAACATTATTTAGAAAAAGATTTACAAGTAATGTTGCAAAAGGGTCCACTAGAAGTGGTTTTAAAGGGTAGTATCGATAAAATTATGTATTATAAGAATATTTCAGATACTTATTATGCTGTAATAGATTATAAAAGTGGTAGCTATGATACAAATCTTAAAAAAATTCAATTTGGGCTCAATATGCAGTTGCCAATTTACTTGTATTTAGTTGAAAAATCAAGGCTTTTTCATAATTCTATTTTTACAGGTTTTTATTATCAAAAGATATTAACGCAAAAAAAATCTTATGATAAGGAAGAAGAAACATTAAAATTGGAAGGATATAGTTGTGATGATAAAGAGGTCTTGCAAAAATTTGATAATAGTTATATGAAAAGTGGTATTATAAAAGGGCTATCTATAAAACAGGATGGAAGTTTTTCTTTGAAAAGTAAATTATTAAACAGTGATGATATCGTAGGAATTTTGGATATCGTAGAACAAAAAGTGGGGGACGCAAAAGAAAAAATTATAAATGGAGATTTTGCTATTAATCCTAAATATTTAGATAAGGAGAATATTTCTTGCAAATATTGCAAATATAAGGACTTGTGTTTTATGAGTGATAAAGACTTAGTTTATTTAAATATGGACGATGAAAAGGTTGAAAAAGAGTTGGAGATGGTAGGATAATGAACTGGACAGAAGAACAATTGCAGGCAATTATGACAGAGGGGGGTAATGTCATTGTCAGTGCTGGTGCTGGTAGTGGAAAAACAGCTGTGCTTAGTGAGAGAGTATTACGCAAAGTAAAAGATGGTATCCACATTGATCAACTTTTAATTTTGACATTTACAAATGCAGCAGCCAAAGAAATGAAGGAGCGTATTCGAAAAAAATTAGTGCAAAATAATTATAGGGAAGAGGTTTTACGTCTAGAAAAGGCATATATTACTACCTTTGATGCTTTTGCATTAGATACTGTAAAAAAATATCATGAGGTGTTAAATATTTCACATGATATTAGTATTTGTGATTCCGTTTTTTTAGACATTAAGATAGATGAAATACTAAATGATATTTTTGAAGAGTATTATCAGAAGAAAGATGAGGATTTTGTTAAATTTATTACAGATTTTTGTGTGAGAGATGATAAAGAAATAAAAAAGAATATTTTAACACTTTATCAAAAATTACAGATGAGATATGATTTGGAGTTTTATTTAGATAATTATATAGATAGGTATTATCAGCCATCCTATATAGAGGAAAAATATCAAGAATATGTAGATTTATTAAAGATTAAATTAAGAAAAGTAGAAGAATTATTAAAGGAATTATCATTATCATTAGATAATTTAGAATTTTCGAAGTATCATATGCTTGTTAAATTAACGGAAAGTAATAATTATGATGAAATGCTTACCTGTCTAACTACTGCCTTGCCACGGGTAAATAAAAGTTACGATGAACAAGCAAAACAGACAAAAAATAGGTTATCTATGGTTATTAAAGATTTGAAGACTTATTTTATTTATGATAGTGAGGAACAATTAAAGAGTGAAATTATATCTACAAAAAATTCGGCAAATGTATTAGTTTCAATTTTACAGGAGTTAAATCGAAGGGTCGATACTTGTAAAAGGAAAGAACAACTATATACTTTTACAGATATTTTTAAACTGGCTATTAAGCTAGTAGAAAAGTATCCTGATGTTAGGGACAGTTTATCCGAAAGTTTTAATGAAATTATGATTGATGAGTATCAAGATAATAATGATTTACAGGAGTTGTTTATAGGATTTATCGCTCATAATAATGTTTATATGGTTGGAGATATTAAGCAATCTATTTATCGCTTTCGTAATGCGAATCCTAATATTTTTAAAGAGAAATATGATAAATATAGTGATAATAGAGATGGGATTAAAATTGATTTAAATCGTAATTTTCGTTCTAGAGAAGAGGTGCTTTGTGATATCAATTCTTTATTTAACGAGTTAATGGATATAGAAATCGGCGGTGCTGATTATATGAAATCTCATCAAATGATTTTTGGAAATAAAAGTTTCGTTGAACAGGGAAGGACACATGAAAATTATAATTTAGAAATATTAAAGTATTCAGAGAGTGATGAAAAAGGCATTTCTAGAGAGGAACAAGAAATATTTTTGATTTGCCAAGATATTAAAGAAAAAGTAGAAAATCAATTTTTGATTTTTGATAAAGATAAACATCAACCACGACCAATTCGTTATTCGGATATTGTAATTTTATTAGATAAGAGTAAATACTTTGATTTATATAAAAAAATATTTGAATATTTTCAAATTCCGCTTTCTATTTATAAAGATGAAAGCTTAAAGAGTGGAACAGATATTTTTATGATTAATCATATTTTTAAGCTTATATTTAAGATTAAGGAAAAGATATTTGATACCAATTTTCGTTACTCTTTTTTTGCTATAGCACGGAGTTATTTATTTAGATTATCTGATGAAGAAATATTTAGTTATTTTGCAAAAGGTGATTTTAGTGATTCTATTGTTTATAAAAAGGCTGATACTCTTGCAAATCTAATGGATGATATCTCTCCGCTTGATTTTTATCACAAAGTCTTAGATGTTTTTGAAGTTGAGAGTAAATTAATTACTACGCAGAATATAAAGGCATCTAGAATTCGTTTAGAATATTTTTATAATATGTTAGAATCTCTAGTTAAAGTAGGATATACTATTTATGACTTTAGTAAATATCTAGACACTTTATATGAAGAGGATTATGATTTGCGGTTTAGTTTAAATAAGGAAGAAGAGAATAGTTGTAAAATTATGACTATTCACAAATCGAAAGGTTTGGAGTTTCCAATATGCTATTTTGCTTCCTTCACTTCTAAATTTAATCTTCGTGATTTAAATGATAGATTTTTGTATGATAGTTGTTATCAGATTGTTATGCCTTCTACGATAAATGGAATAAAACCTACTATGTATAAACAACTGGTAAAGACTAAGGCATTAAAAGAAGAAATAGGAGAAAAAATTCGTCTTTTATATGTAGCACTTACTAGATGTTGTGAGAAGATGATTATTGTAGTACCCAATAGGGAAATAGAAGGTGAGAAAAAGGAAAAGGAAGATTATCGATCTTTTTTGGATATGCTAAATTTATGCGATGAGTGTTTTGATAAATATGTAAAACTTAAAGAAGTAATAGTTACTAAAGATTATCAAAAGGATCATCAGGCTGTGAAAAGTATTGTTGAAAGCAATTCAAAATTAGAAGTAGAAGATTTAATTTTACAACAAGTATTTTTAGAACAAAAAAAATATTCCAAAGAATCATTAGAAATTTTAACAAAAGAAAAGAGAGAAACCTTAGAATTTGGAACAAAGGTTCATGAGGTGTTAGAATTCATTGATTTTAAAAATCCTAATTATATGGGAATAGAAGAGAGTGTAGTAAGACAAATAGATAAATTTTTAAACTTAGATATTATTAAGCAAAATAAAAATGCAAAGTTTTATCATGAATATGAATTTGTTATAGAGGATAATAAAACTCTTAGTCATGGAATTATTGATTTATTGATAGAGACAGAAAAAGAATTTATTATTATTGATTATAAGTTGAAAAATATAGATGATTCCAAATATAGGGAACAACTACAGGGCTATAGAAAAACGGTTCAAAATGTAACGAATAAAAATGTTTCATGTTATTTATATTCCATTATAGGGGGAATTTTGAAAAAGATTTAAAGTAATGGGTTGAAATTACAATAAAGAAAAAAGAACTTTTATTGGTAAAGTTCTTTTTTTAGTAGCTCTAAATTGTCATTCATAATAGATAAATAGTCTTTTTTTTCATCACGATCTTGATCTGATAGATTAATTAATCGATGTAACTCTAAAGGCTTCACGTCGTTATTATAATTTATAATTTCTTTACTGCTATTGCTTAATTCATCTCCACTAAATAAATAAATATAACTGACTAATTTAGCATCCGCTAATTTTTTTACATCATCAATTGTTTTTTCACTGGCATCATTGTCTAGACAAATAATAGAAAGTCCATATTTTTCTAAGAATTTTAAGGAACTATCGTTTACAACGATTATTTTATTTTTTGTATTTTCTGCAGTTAGTCTATAGTCAGCATCTAATTCAGATAGCTCTACTTTTAATTTGCTATATTTTGCATCGATATCTTTCTTTAAATAAGTATTAGTTGCATATTCTTTTAATCCAATGCGAATATTTTGTGTCATCATCAATAAAGAGGAAGGATTTAGCCATAATTCTTCTGGAGAATAATCGGTTTCTAATACATAAGCCGTATCAATAATTCGCAAATTGCTGTTTAAATCAAGTAATTCTACAGCCAAGTCTCTTTCCTTTTCAATTAGTCCATTATAAATAAATAATCCTTTTTTGCTGAAGTTCTTTTTTTGTGTATTAGTGATTCGGTATTCATCTACATCAATACCATCTGGATAAATGGACTGAATGTGCGAATGATTTCCATATAGCTCTGATACAATATATTCATTAGGATAGTTAGTAACCACGATATCAATATCTTCTAAATCATCTTGTTTGCAGCCTGTTGCTAAAAAACATATTCCTAATATAGCAATTAATAAATTTGACTTTTTTCGTAATTTCATTATTTTCTTCCTTTCTTTATTGGCACAGGGTCATATCCATAACTTCCAAAGGGATTACACCTTAGGATTCTTTTAATGCCTAAATAACTACCTTTTAACGTTCCATATTGTTCAAGGGATTCTATCATATAATTAGAACAGGTTGGAATATGACGACACATTTTGTGCCATGGACCTGGTATTTTTTGATAAATATGAATTATAGCAATTAACAATCTTTTCATATAATCACCATATTTCTATTCTACTATAAAGATAGAATTTTCGCAATTATCTAGTAAAATATCTTTACATAAAGTAGTGAAAATGGCTGTTTCATGATATAATAAAAATAGTTAGGAGAAAAAACTGATGGAAGAACTTTTTAAAAAATTAAAGATAAAACCGAAAAATAGAGCTTTGTATGATAGTGCCTTTTCCCATTCGTCTTATGCTAATGAACATAAGAAAAAGAAAGATTATGAACGATTAGAATTTCTAGGAGATGCTGTTGTAGATTTAGTAGTAGCAGATTATCTGTTTCAAAATGAGGAAGAAACAGAAGGGGAAATGACTAAAATCCGCTCTAGTTATGTTTGTGAAAATGCCTTATATGAATATTCTACGGCCTTAGGACTAAATCGTTATATTAAAGTCGGACATGGAGAGGAAAAATATGGTGGAAAATACAAAAAAGCTATTGTAGCAGATATCTTTGAGGCATTAATAGGGGCCATTTATATTGATCTTGGTTATGCGACAGCAAGAAGAGTAACACTTAGTATTATTGTTCCCTATATTAAAGATCCTGCTAAGCAATTTTTCAGAGATTATAAATCAGCTCTACAAGAATATGTACAAACAGAACAGAAGTCATTGGAATATCATTTGGTAAAAGAAGAAGGGCCAGCCCATGATAAGAAGTTTACGGTGGAGTTAAAAGTTGATGATATTAGACTAGGACTTGGTATTGGAGGTAGTAAAAAGGAGGCAGAACAAGAAGCGGCAAAAGAAGCGTTATCAAAGCTTGCCCAAATGCCGATTGTTGAATAATGAAAGACTCTATGTTATAATAGGAAAGTCTTTTACAACTATCTTATAAAAATGTAGAAAGGAGAAAAATATGAGTAAAATAAAAGTTTTTAGTCTTGGTGGATTGAATGAAAATGGGAAGAATCTCTATATTGTAGAGGTTGATAAAGATATTTTTGTTTTTGACGCTGGATTAAAATATGATAACGATCATAACTTAGGAGTTGACTATATTATTCCTAATATTGATTATTTGATGAAAAATAAGAAAAAGATTAAAGGAATCTTTTTAACACACGGACATGAAAGCCATATAGGAGCAGTGCCGGATATTTTGGAGATGTTACCAGATGTAAATATTTATGGAACAAAGCTTACATTAGATATGGTAAGACAGGATTTAGATGAGGCAAAACGTAATAATTCTCGTTTAAAGGAAATACGTCCGCATCATAAAATTGATTTTGGAAAGAATAGTCTTTTTCCTATTAGTGTAACTCATTCTATTCCAGATGCTGTCTGCTATGTTTTATATACAGAAGATGGAGCTATTGTCTATACAGGAGATTTTGTATTTGATGCTACAATGACAGGAATATATAAAACAGATATTGGAAAGCTAGCCTATGTTGGAAAACAAGGTGTATTATGTCTAATGGCAGAATCTTTATATGCAGAAAGAGAGGGGCATACCTCTCCTCATAACAGAGTGGCAGATTTTATTAGAGAAGTGTTAAGTAAAAATGAGTATCGTATTATTGCGACTATTTTTCCTGCACATTTCTACCGAATTCAGGAAATTTTTGATGAAGTAAGTAGGACGCATCGAAAAATTGTTATTATGGGTAAAAAATTGCAGGATACAATTAATAAAGCAATTGCTGATCATTACTTGACAATTAATCCCAAAGTCATTGGAGACTTATCGAATTTGAATGATAAAAATGTAGTAGTTTTAGTTTCAGATGAGAAAGAAAAACCTTTTAATAATTTAGAAAGAATTATAAAAGGTTATGATAAATATATTACTTTAAAAGAGACAGATACTATTTTTATTACAGAGCCTGCTTATGAGGGAATAGAAAAACGTCTAGCTATTGTTATGGATGATATTGCGATGGCAGGATGTGAGGCTATTTCGTTATCTAGTAAAAAGCACCTTTTGCATCACGCATCTCGTGAAGATTTAATGTTAATGATTAATTTAATGAATCCAAAATATTATTTTCCTGTAAAAGGTGAGTATCGCCATCAATATGCTAATGCTACTATTGCCGAAAGTCTTAAGATAAATCCAAAAAACATTTTATTAAAACAAAATGGGGATGTTACAGAATTTGTAAATGGAAAACTAAATGAGAAATGTTTTGGTCATGTAGATGTTGGAGAGATTTTAATAGATGGAAAAAGTCAAGGAGATATTGGCGGACTTGTATTAAAAGATCGGGAAATGCTTGGTGAAAATGGAATTGTTATTGTAAGTTGTACACTAGATAAGCAAATAAAAGAAATTGTGGGTGGTCCAGAGATTTTAACAAGAGGTTTTATTTATGTAAAAGACAATCAGGATTTGTTAGAAGAAACAAAACAGTTGGCCAGGGAGGTTATTACTGGTAGTATTGAACCCAACAGTAAACGTGTGGATTATTCACAAATTAAAAACGGTGTAAGAGAGAAACTAGGAAAGTTTTTCTATGAAAAAACAGAATCAAAACCGATGATTATTACTGTAATCCAAGAGGTATAAATTAAATTAAAAAATTAGAAGATAACTTTGTAAATTGGCATATAATGTTTGACTAAGTGAATAAAATATGCTAGAATTTAGTTGTTTGACGTTTCATGCTCAAACCGCATTGAAAAGGTAGAAACATATTCTATGTACCTTAAGAGCGAGTCTTCAAAAATAGATAAAGGAGGTAAAAGTATGAATGCCGTAATTAAAGTAGGTGGCAAGCAATATTATGTAACTGAGGGAAGCGAAATTTATGTTGAAAAATTAAATGCCGAAGTTGGTGATGTTGTTTCATTTGATCAAGTATTAATGCTTGATAATAAAATAGGTAGTCCTTATCTTGCTGATGTTACTGTGAATGGGGAAATTGTTAAAAACGGTAAGCAAAGAAAGATTAGAATTTATAAGTATAAAAATAAATCTAGATCTAATCGTAAGACACAAGGTCATAGACAACCTTATACAAAAATTAAGATTACAAAAATTAATGGGTAATTGAAATGATCCAAGTTAAAATAGAGAAGAAAAGTGCTCATTTTAAAAGAGTAAAAATTTTGGGTCATGCAATGTATGATGATTATGGAAAGGATATTGTATGTAGTGCAGTAAGTTCCATTGTTATAACAACCTTAAATGCCATATTGAGCTTAGATAAAGGTAGTATAACTTATATCGTCAGTAAAAAAGGAATCGATATTTCTATTAAAGGTGAAGATAGAGTAACACAAATTTTAATTCGAAATATGATTAGTTTATTAAAAGAACTTGAGGTAAATTATCCAGATAATATTCAAGTAAAGTAAGGAGGAAAATCTATGGAATTATTAAAACTGAATATACAGTTATTTGCCCATCATAAAGGACAAGGTTCAACATCAAATGGTCGTGACTCTGCTGGCCGTAGATTAGGTGCAAAAGCAAGTGATGGTGAGTTTGTAACTGCTGGTTCTATTATATATCGTCAAAGAGGAACAAGAATATTTCCAGGAAAGAATACAAGACGCGGAAATGATGATACTATTTATGCAACAATAGATGGTATTGTGAAGTATGAACGACTTGGTAGAGATAAAAAATGTGCTTGTGTTTATCCATTGGAAGAAAAATAATTTATTAAAACGCATCTTGCGTTTTTTTTTGTTTGTTTAGAAATAATTAATATCATAAAAAAAGAATAGAAGATGTATCTATTCTTGAAATATTAAATTATCTGTTTGATATTTTAGCACTTAGATTTTTTTGCTAAGGGTTTTATATTTGATACTTAATTTTTCTTCTCCTAATTTCTGATAACTAGTACTAAGAGATTCTAAATTATTTTGACAGCATTTCGGCTTTCTTTCTTCATACTCTAAGAAACAATTTATGGCAGCTTGATAGTTTTCTTGGTAATAATATAGTTTTCCAAGATGATGGTAAGCGTTTGGTTCCGGAATAATGGAGATAGCCATTTTATAATTTTCTTCTGCTGCAGAGTAATTTTTTAAGTTCTCTAAGCATTGTCCTCTTAATAGATAACCCTTAGCACTTAAATCATTATCTTTTTCAATATACGAATTTAATTTTTCACAAGCTTCTGTATAATTTTGTTTTTGAAAGCAATCGACAGCCTGATTATATAAGGCTTCCTTTTCTTGAAAATCAGGAGTGCTTTTTTCTTTTGCCAAAGAGATAAGACGTAAATTATAATAATCTATATTTCTAGAGATGTTATTTTCTTCCATAAATTTATGATAATTGTCTAAATCTTCTTGTGCTTGTTCTAAATCACCATTTTCATATGATGATATGAATTTTTCTTTTCGCTTTTTATCTTCTCTTTTGATAGGTTGACTTAAGAACTGTAAAAATACTTCTAATTCTGCATTTAAGTTATCATTTATGCCGTTAAGTTCATTCTCTTGATAACATTCTAATGCTTCAGTAAACTTTCTATGTTTTAATAGGGTGTTAAGATTTCTTAGACAGTCTATTGTTGAATAGTCGTCTACTTCATCATCAGCAGTGCTTTCTTGAGAGAGGGTCTTTTGAGGAGTATCTAATTTATTATTTATAAGATATAGTAGTTTCCTATGCATAAAATTATCTGATTTATTAGGAGACTTTTTATTTTCTTCATACCATTTTTTATCAGTAGTAAGTTGATAGGCTGTTGTATAATCACCTAAACTTATTGCCTTTAGGAATTTTTCTAGAATATTTTCTTCAGCATACTCAAATTCTGCAAAACTATTACGATCTAGATGAAATTCATCAATATTCTCTAAAGTATCTAGCATATGTTGAGCGTAAAGATTAACAGTTAGTTCTTCACCAGAAGAAAGGGAAATAAGTTTTGTAGTAATACTTTTAAGACTCTGAAGGTCATCTTCTGTAATTTCTCGTTGACAAAGAATCTCTTTTTTTCTTTCTTTTAATTTTTTTATCTCTTGTTTCTGACTTCTTTGTTCTTCAAGAGTTTTTTCTAATTCCACAATATCTTCCAAAAGATAACTGTAGACTCTAAACTCTAAAGCATTATTATCATAATACGCAGAAGCTTTTAAACAATTTTCTACTAATGCGTAGGCTTCCTGATAATCGTAATATCTTAAAGCCTCAAAAAATCTATTAAAAATTTTATTTTTATCATTTTTATATATATGATCTTTTGTTGCTAGGCTATTTCCCTTACTTAAGAATTCGATTTTTCTAAGCATTTGGTTAGTATAGTGGTATAGTCGTTCATCCTCTTTGTTTTCTAAGGACTCTTTTGCTTGTTGATATTTTCTATCATAAATTAACTGGGTTAAGGTGTCTATATCGATTTGTGGAGACTCTACAGGGCTTGCTTTTGCCTGTGGTTTTTCTAATTTTTTATTTTCTTTATTTTGATCCATTAAGGTATATAGCAATTTTCTATATAATTGTAGTGTTGTACTTTTTGGGGCATAATAGACGCATTTTCCGATTGTTTTATAAGCTGTTTCATAGTCCCCTTTATACAAAGCAGCATTCAAAAGACTATTAAAATTATCCTGATAAGTAGAGTAGTCTATGTTTAGCACTGGTAATGTTTCTTTTGATGCTTTTATTTCTAAATATTTCTCAATAAGATTGGTCATTTTTTGAATATTAGATTTTTTGTTTGACTTAGTATATGGAAATATTTTTTCTAAGTTTTCTAATGCCATTTCATAATTATCATTTTCAATACTACTTTTTATTTTCTCATAGTAATTTGCATAATTACGCTCTCTTTCTCGTTCTTCCTTTTGCATTTTTGCAATACATTTTCTTTTGCGGTTGTTAAAACAGATGTGAGAAGTTAGACGGTAAAATAAAATGCTACTCAGGTGATTTGTTCCTTTACTTTCTTTTTCAGCATCCTTAAATAAAACAATGGACAGATAAGCATCATCAAATTCGCCACATAATACGGCTTCTTTAAAGTTAATAAGATGATCATAATAGGAACTATTACGAGCCCGATCAGAGAAGATTAAAATATCATCAAGAAAGCTAAAGTCTTTTTGATCTTTTAATATCTCTTTTAAAAGTAAGAAATACAATTTTAAATTATAATCATAGTCGTGATTAGATTGGTTTTCTAAATTTTTCACTAAATGTGTATATGCTTCTTCAAAATTGTTTTTAAAAACTTCTTTCATAAAATTATTGAACGATTGGCGACGAAGTATTTCTTTTTCTACATTAAGCATTTTGTATTTGCCATGGGATATACGTGCCAATGCCCCACTTTCGATAGCCTTTCTTATATAATAATCATTTAATCCAGCCTCTTTTAATTCTTTTGTACTTTTTTCTAAACTTCCTTCTTCTTCAATTATTTTTAATGTTTCTTCTAGATTAATCATAGTCCTCATCCTTCTTTAGAAATTTTTATAGTACATGAGTAAATGAACTATATTTTTATTCTATCATATTTTTTCTTTTGACGTTAGTTTTTATGAAAAATAAAAAGCCCATAAAGCAAAATACTTTATGAGCTTTTCTAATTTGTTTATTATATTTATAAACAAAGTATACAATGAAGGAAGAATATAATCAAGCAAGAAAACTAGAAATTATTAAAATATAAGGAAATTTAGGATAAGAAAATAGAATTAAATAGTCAAGGATTTGTCAAAAAAAGTATATAAGAACAGAAAATGACAAAGTTTTTAAGAAGGCAAATACAGTCAAAATAATAGTCAATATCATAATTCTCATTGATATATAAGGCAACCTAGGATATTTATCATAAAGTATTTTGCTTTATGATAAAAGAGAGGTTAGAGAATGTTAGGAAGAATAAAGTATCAATGGAAGAACTTAAAGAAGAATCATTATATAATGATAATAGGACTAATAAGCTTGTTTTTAATAGTGGGAGGCTTTTCTTTTGCTTTATTTACAATTAATTCAGAAAGAAGAGGGGCTTTAAATATCGTAACAGGAGAAATAGAAGCGATAATAGAAAGTAAAAGTTTCGATAATAATCATAGTATGATAATCAAAAGTGGAGAGAGTAAAGAGATAGAAATTACTTTGAAGAATGAAAATGAGAGAGATGCTAAGTTTAACTTTTGGTATAAAGTAGCAGATGGTGTCAATGTGAGTTATGACAGTACAAAAGATGAGCCCATGGGAGAAGAAGGAGAAGTCATTGAGAATAATGGAGTAAAGATATATCGATTAAAGATAGCCAATAACACAGATAATGATGAAGTGATAACCTTTGGAAGTAATGGAGGGCTTTATAATAAAAAACTAGATTTTCCTATTGGTAAAAAGATTGTAGAAGGAATCATACCGATTGTAAGTACAGAGGATAACATGATAAAAGTAGTATGGGATGAATCAAACAGTAACTGGGTAAAAGCAAGTGACGATAATTGGTATGATTATGACTTTGGAAAGTGGGCGAATGCTGTTACTGTGACAACTGCAAGTCGAAGTAAATACCAAAGTGCAGCAAGTGGAACAGCGATTTCTATGAGTGATATCGAGACGATGTGGGTGTATATACCAAGATACTCTTATACAATAGGAAGCGAAGATGGAGATGCCTATTATGGAAAGAAGGGAGTATATTTAAGTAATGCACCAACTTTGGCATTACCAGGAGAGATAGATGTTAAGTTTATAAAGAAAAGTGAGAAAGAGCTCGGAAGTGCGAAGTATAAAGTAGCAGAAAAGAGAAATGGATGGAGAACACCAGATGGTTTTACCTTTGGAGACGAGGAGTTGAGTGGAGTTTGGGTAGGAAAATTTGAAACTAGTAGTTCAAGTCCTTTTGCAAATTGGGGAGGAGGAAATACCACAACCCTAGATGCTATGATAAAGCCTAATGTTGCAAGTTGGAGATTAATACAGGTGGCAATTTTGGGAGAGGTTGCAAGAAATATGTCAAGGAGTGGAAATAGATACGGATTTAATAGTAATAAGGTGGATTCTCATGCGATGAAGAATAGTGAGTGGGCACTTGCCTCCTATCTTTCTCAAAGTAAATATGGAAAACTTGGAAATAGAGCTTATAGTGGAGAGAATAAAGAAATCTATCAAAATAAGTCAAATGGCTATATAACAGGCTGTAGTTATGGAAGTCCAAGTGATTCTAGTAGTGATTATGGATGCCAATATACCTATGAAAAAAGTCCTGCTGGAACAGGAGCATCCACCACAGGAACTATTTATGGAGTATATGATATGTCAGGAGGTTCTTGGGAATATGTGATGGGGAATTATGCTCCAGAAGGAGAAAAATATTCAGGAGGCAATGTAACACAGCATTCTTCTTATACAGGATTATTAGGAGATGGAAATACTTATACAGGACATGCTTGGTTAGATAATAAATACTATGATTTTTATGGAAGTGATAATCTATTAACAGCCTGCAATGGAAAGCCTTGTCTAACTCATGCTTTAAATGAAACAGCAGGTTGGTATATGTCATCTGCAGAAATGGTACTAGCAAATTATCCTTGGCTTTATCGTGGTGGTAGTTGCTCAAGTGGTATAAAAGGAAGCCCCTTTTCTTTTTATCAAATTCATGGAGGTATTTATGGAGTTGTTTCGTTTCGTATTGTGTTAACTATTAACTAATGTTTTTAAAGATATTCATTAGTCTTTTTTTTAAAATAATTTTATGTTATAATTCAACAAGAAAGAAGGTTCATTATGGAAAAAACATATATTTTTGGTCATAAGAAACCCGATACAGATTCAGTTACTTCTTGTATCGCGCTTTCTTATTTAAAAAATTGTTTAGGTGAGAGTACAGAACCTAGAATTTTGGGTTCATTAAACAAAGAAACAGCTTTTGCGCTTTCCTATTTTAAGGTAGAGGAGCCAGCTTATTTAAATGATGTTAAATTGCAGATGAAGGATATTGCTTATCATAAAGGTTTTATGGTAAAGGACACTGCTCCTATTTATGATGGATATCAGTATATGATTAAAGAAGGTCTTACAGGATTACCAGTAATTGATGATAATAAACAATTTATTGGACTTGTTACCATGAAAGATTTATCAAAAATGCTTATTAGTGGTGATATGAATCGCCTAGAAACAAGTTATGATAATTTACTACATGTATTAAAAGGAGAAGAGATTTGCAGATTTGATGAAGAGATTATAGGGAATTTATTAGTTGCTGCTTATCGTAGTACTACTTTTATTCATACAGTGGAACTAGATCCTGAGAAAATTTTAATTGTAGGGGATCGTCATAGTGTTATTGAATATGCAGTAGAATCTGGTATTGAACTTATCATTATTGCTGGTAATGGTGAAATTAAGGAAAAGCATTTAGAAATTGCTCGTAAAAATCATGTAAATGTAATACGTTCTCCTTATGATACATATCATATTGCGAAACTTGTTTCCCTAGCTAGTTGTATTAAAACAATGATTGGAAGTTATAATCCTATTAAATTTGAAGAGACAGACTATATTAGTGATGTTTTAGAGATTAATGATAAATTAAAGCATACAAATTATCCGATTGTAGATCGCAATAACGAATGCTTAGGTTTATTTAAAATAACAGATTTATCAGAAAAAAATCCAAAGCGTGTGGTTTTAGTAGATCATAATGAGAAGATGCAAAGTGCAGAAGGAATAGAAGAAGCAGAGATTTTGGAAATTTTTGATCATCATAATTTAGGTAGTATTACTACTGCTGCTCCTATTAACTTTAGAAATATGGCTGTTGGCTCTACTTGTACAATTATTTATAATTTATTTGTAGAAAGAAATATAGAAATACCAAGAGAAATAGCAGGGATGATGCTATCTGGAATTCTATCAGATACACTAATTTTAAAATCTCCTACAGCAACAGAAAAAGATAGAGAAGCAATTCTTGCTTTAAGCAAAATAGCACAAGTTGATTATGAACAATATGGGATGGATTTATTAAAAGCAGGAACTTCTCTTGAAGGTATGACCAAAGAAAATGTCATTTATAACGATTTTAAAGTATATAATGCTAATGGAAAGTCATTCGCTATTGGACAATTTTTTACAATGAATTTCGAAGATATAGAAAAAGAGATGAATGAGTATGTTAATGTGTTAGATGAGATTGCAGAGAATAATCAATATAGTTTAGTGGCATTATATGTAACAGACATTATTAATAAAGGTTCCTATGTCTTATATAATAAGAAGGCACAAAATTTGATGGAGACTGCATATGATTTGGACAAAATAGAGCAGGGACATTATTTTGAGAATTGTGTTTCACGTAAAAAAGATGTTGTGCCTGTTATTATGGAAGTATTTCAATAAGGAGAAAAAAGAAAATGAAGAATAATTTACTTTTAGTAATAAAGGGGTTCATTATGGGACTTGCCAATATTATTCCAGGAGTTAGTGGAGGAACATTAGCACTCATCTTAGGAATTTATGAGAAATTTATTAATGCTATTAGCCATTTCTTTCAAAACTTTAAAGAAAATCTTTGTTTTATTATTCCTGTGGCTATTGGAATGGTCCTTGCTATTTTATCTATGAGTCGTGTAATTGATTACTCTTATAATCATTATCCTATTCCCACAACAATGTTTTTTATGGGACTTGTTATTGGAGGAATTCCGCTTTTAGCATCGAAAGTAAAGGGAAAAAAAGAAAGTAGAAAAATATCTAGTTATGTAATACTTTTATTAACATTTTCTATAGTAGTAGCTATGGCATGTTCGAAACTAGTACTAGATGAAGGCTTAAAAATAAGTCTTTATCATATGAATTTTATAGGTTATTTATTACTGTTTATAGTAGGTGGTATTGCTGCAGCCACTATGGTTATTCCAGGAGTTAGTGGTTCACTGGTATTGATGCTTTTGGGATATTATTATCCAGTTCTTGCTATCATTAAGGAATTTACGAAGTTCAAAAACATTAGTGATAATATTTTGATTTTAGCAGTTTTTGGGTTTGGTGTTTTGATAGGAATTGTTTTAATATCCAAATTAATAGAATTCTTGTTTAAAAAATACGAAGTTAAAACTTATTTTGGTGTATTAGGGTTTGTAATAGCATCTGTGATTGCAATTCCTTTATCAACATTTTTAACGTTTTCCATTGATTTTACATTCTTTCAAGTACTAATTGGTCTTTTCTTTTTAGTATTAGGTTGTGGAATTAGTTATAAGTTAGGAGATGAGTAGTTTGGAAATATTAGAAGTTTTCGTTTTAGGGGTAATACAGGGGATCGCTGAGTTTTTACCAATTTCATCAAGTGCCCATTTAATTATTTTTCGTGATGTTTTTGGAATCGGGGCAAGCATGCCTAAAAATATAGAACTTAGCTTTGATATTGCACTGCATTTAGGAACGCTCCTTGCCATTTTGGTGTTTTTCTTTAAGGACTTTTGGAATATGGTCATAAAAGGTCTTACTAAGGGCGTAAAAGATAAAGATGGAAAAATTCTTTGGTACTTAGTAGCTGCTACGATTCCTGCTGCTATTGTAGGAGTGTTGTTCGAAGAAAAAATTGAAAATGTGATTCGTTCTAATTATATATTAATTGCTTTAGCATTAATTGTAATGGGTGTTATTATTTATTATGTAGATAAAACATGTAACCAAGAAAAGAAAATAGATGATATGGGACTGTGGGATGCTGTTTTAGTAGGATGCAGTCAAGTTTTTGCCCTTATTCCAGGTTTTTCAAGAAGTGGTACCACAATTGCAGCATCACGAATTTTAAAATTAGAGCGTGAAAGTGCCGCTAAATTTTCTTTCTTTTTATCAGCGCCCGTTGTTTTTGGTGCCGTTGTGCTGCAACTAATGAAGAAGGGAACTATTGATTTAATTCTTACAAATTTTTCTACATTTCTTTTAGGAATTATTACATCGTTTGTAATTGGAATTATTTGTATTAAGTATTTGCTAAAATATTTGAAAAAGCATGATTTTAAAGTGTTCATGATTTATCGTATTATTTTAGCAGCTATCGTACTGCTTTGGGTGGCGTTTGTATAAAATAGTTAACGTTATTCATAAGCTTGATTTCAACGAGAAAATAAAAAGTTAAAATATTTATTATAAAAACAAGAAGACTTTTCAATAGAAGTCTTTTCAGGCTGTTGACAAAGTAAAATTTGTTAATAGTCTTTTTATTTTTAATAAAT
>CAJUHO010000021.1 GCA_910586195.1 uncultured Bacilli bacterium | reverse complement strand
AAGATGGAAGTAATAATCAAAACATTGCAACTACTATTACACCTGGAGTGACAATTGTAAAGCCACTTAGTGATGTATGGAATCCGACTAATTTAGGAAGTGAAGGAGATATAATAAATGGTTATATAGTAGGGAAAAATCCAAATAATTTTGTAAGATATGGTAACAGTTCATATTCTGACGACTATTTATGGAGAATTGTAAGTTATGAAGGAAGGATTAAAATGATGAGGTATATATCTACTTCTAATTCATTATTCGGTGTTCAAACAAGTAATACTTATTATTTTGAATCATATTGTAGTAGTGATTTAGGTAAGTCTTTAAATACAACATTTTATAATGATCAAAATTTTCCTGATAAAAATATTTTAGTAAAAGGTGTAACTTGGTATAAAGATTCCAACGCTGGATTTGATAGTGGTAAGTGTACTGTTGGATTGTTAAGTAAATTTGATTATGAATCTGTTGTATTAGAGGGTGGTAAATATTCTTCTACTAGAGACAATGTAGATAGTTGGATAAACGATGATGATGATATTGGATGGTTAGTAACAAGGAATGCATGGTCTTCCCAATATTATGTTAAATGCTATTTTGCATCTGTAGGTCGCGTAACTTGTAATGCAGAACATAGTACGTATAAAAATGAGTATCATCCTGTACATCCAGTAGTAGAGTTAAACACTAATGTTACCATCGCTAGTGGAAAAGGAACTAAAAGTGATCCTTATATTTTTAATACTACTCAATAATAAATAAGTTTTATTGTATCAAATATCTGCAAGATGATATTTGGTACTTTTTCTTATTTTTGAATTTATTACTCGGAAACTAAAAAATCAGTGATAATAATAGAAATGGCTAGCGTAAATTACAAAAAGATACTATGTCAGGAATCGCGAGTATATCATCAAATTACTGAACAATAGGATTGATGAAATTAAATATGCAAAACTATAATATTTATTAATAATACTTTTGTTCATTTCATAAATTTACATCTAAAAATATACATGATATAATTAAATTAGAAAGAGTAAGGTGGGAAGATGAAAAAAGTTATAAAATCTATTATCGCATTAGCGCTTCTTTTCTTTATATTCCAATTAGTTGTAACTTTTTTTGAAACGAGGCATGAAATTATTTACAGTATTTCTCATGAGGGAAAAGTGTATCATATAAAAGAAGAATTCTTAAAAGAAGATAAGAATCATTATTATAATTTTGAAGTAACAGATGAAAATAGTCGTAAATATATATTTTATTATAATAAAAATTATAATAAACAGAATAAAATTCTATATGATATAGAAAGTTATCAAGAAAACAATATACACTGTATATTACCTGTTTTTAAAGATAAGGAAGTAGGAAGTATTATTTGTAATCAAAATGGAGAATTATTAAGTTCTACTTATTTAAAACAAGCAGGTTTAACATTTGATAATTGGTATGGTTCATTAAAATCTAAAGGATATGTTTTTGACGATAGTGGAGATGATATTGTAAGTCAAGAGCATGTTACCTTATATAATCACTTTCCAAAAGATTATAAGATAACACTTTGGAGTTATCGTGGGCTATATATATTGAGTGAGAATACAGTTAAGAAGTTGGATGTTTTAGATAATGATTATTATGAAAATACACTAGGAACACTCGTTGGTAATTATTATATAGTAGCGGATACTGATCAACAATTTAGTTATAATCGGTTTTATATGATTAATGTTTTAAATGAAACAAAAGATTTTGTAGAAACCGATGTGGAAATATCAAAGGATAGTTATTTTCTAGGGACGATAGATGATCAAATTTATATTCTAGATCGTGATAAAAAACTAGAATATACATTTCATACGAAAACAAAGAAGATAAAAGAAATAGGTAGTGTATCAAGTAATGCAAAAATGTATTACAATGGAAAATTTGAATCAAAAGATATTAATATTGTTTCTAATAATAAAGAAGTATTTCAAATGAATAAAATCGTAAAAGAGTTAGATGATTTATACCACCCAAAGGAAATTAAGGAATCGGGAGATAAGTATTTCTTTGTAACAAATGATAATAGAGTATATTACGTGATGAAAGATAATTTGGAGACAAAGGTACTATTATTTCAAGATGCCAATTTACATGATTTAAAGGTGATTGATGATAATCTATTCTTTATTTCGGGGCAAGATATTATTTGGTATAGTGTAAAAAGTGGTTATCGTAGGATTGTAACTCATAATGAACTACTATATAATAATAAAAACATTTTTGATGTATTAAAAAAGTAAGGGAATTTGTTTGAATTAAAAAAAATATTGTGTTAAAATTACAATGTTGACATGTAGCAGAAATTGCGTAAATCTAGTCGCTTAATGATTTCGATTTGCGCAATTTTTATGTGTGAAATGAGAGGAGTAGAAGTATATGAATAAAACCATGAACTTAGGAGAAGATAAAATTTCTAAGTTATTACTAGCATTTTCCATCCCTTGTATTATTAGTATGATTGTAAACTCTATTTATAATATTGTCGATCAGATTTTTATTGGACAAGGTGTTGGTTATGTAGGAAATGCAGCAACTAATGTTATTTTTCCGTTAGTAATTATTTGCAATGCCTTTGCTGGATTATTAGGGAATGGTTGTGCTGCTAATTTAAGTCTTAGATTAGGGGAGAAAAAAGGAAAAGAAGCGGCACGCTCTGTTGGCTCCACTGTGTTATTTTCTATCATCTTTTCTATATTACTTAGTATTATTTTTTATTTTTCTCTTCCAATTTTAATTAATTTATTTGGATGTACAGAGAAAGTATATCCTTATGCACTAGAATATGGAAGAATTATTTTGATAGGCGCTCCATTTATGATTGTCTATTCAACATTAGCATCCCTGATACGTGCTGATGGTTCCCCAAGGTATTCCATGGCTCTTTTATTAGTAGGTGCTATTATCAATATCATTTTAGATGCAATTTTTATTTTAGTGTTTCATATGGGAGTAGAAGGAGGAGCACTTGCTACTGTTATTGGTCAAGTTGCTTCTTGTATTATGGCCCTTTTATACTTGCGAAAGTTTAAAAGCATTCAACTAAAAAAGGAAGATTATCGTTTGGACTTTTCTATTATAAAAATCTTAGGATACGGCCTATCTTCCTTTATTACTCAGGCAACTATACTTGCACTTTTTGTTTTTATGAATAATATAATGACGCATTATGGGGCTTTATCTGAATTTGGAAGTGATATTCCACTTTCGGTGTATGGTGTGGTTTCAAAACTAAATAGTCTCTATGTTTCTTCTGTATTAGGAATTGCGATAGGGGCACAGCCTATTGTAGGATTCAACTATGGTGCAGGAAAGTATGAAAGAGTAAGGGAGACACTTAGGAAAGTAGTTTTTGTAAATTTAATAATTGGAATTGTTTTCAATCTTTGCTTTTTATTATTTCCAAAACAGTTAATTAGTTTATTTGGTAGTGCTGATAATGAATTGTATTTAAAATTTGCAATAGATTGCTGTAGAATTTTCTTGATGCTTTGTTTTGTGAATTCATTTGAGATGAGTACAAGTATTATGGTACAATCCCTAGGAAATGTAAAAAAGTCTACGGCAGTATCGTTTATTCGTCAGATTATTTTGTTTATTCCAATTTCATTAGTATTAACTCATTTTATAGGTCTTTATGGTGCCTTATATGCAGGGCCAATGGCAGATGCAATTTGTTTTATAGCTGTACTTTATATTTTTACGTCTGAGTATAAAAAAATTGGTCGGAAGAAAGCAGAAATTATTGAAAAGAAAATGGATATTTCGGTAAAGTCTGATACAGCATTATTTAACAATCAAGTAATAACAATTAATCGTGAGTATGCCTCTGGTGGTCGTTAGGTTGGACAGATACTTGCAAAAAAGTTGGGAATTCCCTTTTATGATAAAGAAGTAATTTCTCTTACAGCAAAGGAATCAGGATATACAGAAGAATATATTCGTCAACATGAACAAACAAAGAAAACGAATAGTTCTGAATATAATAGTGATGATCAAATTTTTATAGCAGAGTCCAAAGCAGTCAAAAAAATGGCGAAAAATCCATGTGTTATTGTTGGGAGATGTGCAGATTATATTTTAAAAGATCAAAAGAATGTAACGAGTATTTTTCTTTATAGTTCCGAGCAAGATAAAATAAACCGTGCAGTAAAATATTATGGTATTGATAAGAGTTCAGCATCTAAAAAAATTAACAAGATTAATAAGGAACGTGCTAAACATTATGAGTATTATACAAATCAAAAATGGACTGACTTTTCCCATTATGATTTTGCAATTAATGTGGATAGTTTAGGTGTAGAGAAGACAGCCGAAATGATTCGAAATATTGTTGTAGAAAAAAGCCATTGATAAATGGCTTTTTCTATGTAAAACATTTAAGAACTTACAAAAAGATATTAATAAAAATACAATATTTTTAATTAAAGTATTTTGCCAAAAATAATAAAATATGTTATTAACTTTTTTATTTTATGTAAGTTTCTCTAACATATTTGTAATAATATAAAAAAGCACTTTTATCAAGCGCATTTTATTTATACTCGAAAAGGCTCGAGTTTTCTATCAATTTGGAGGGCCTAGTCGGATTTGAACCAACGATCAGGGAGTTGCAGTCCCACGCCTTACCACTTGGCTATAGACCCATATAAAATCTAAATTATTAAAATAATGACTTTCACAATGATATTTTACATTATTTAAAGAGAGTTGTCAATCATTTGTCTTTCTTTCTATTATATGTAAAAGAAGAAAAAATGATATCTGATAAATAAATAAAAACTATTTTAATCTCAATTAAAAGTAAAGTGTTAATTTTTATTGCTTTTTCATAGCTTTTACAAAATTTAGAACTGCTCAATTATATAAAAAATAGTAGTGATAAATATTGGAATAATGATAGATATTATATACTTTATCAAAAGGAGTTCTTTCCTTAGAGATGAATATGTTAGTATAAAAATACTGTTAAGTTCAATGTAAACATAAAAAAAGACCACTAAAATTTAGATGAATTTTATTTTTTTGTGTTATACTATATTTAGTATGAAGAATAAGGAGGGATTGTTGTGGAAGACACAAGTGTAGAGAAATTAACATTAGAACAGTATAAAGATATTGTTATTACAGTCAACAATTGTATTCCTTTGAATCAGGAAATTGGTGGAAAAAAATTATATTTAAAAGATTATTCTAAATTAATAACAGTAGTGGAAGAGGATGGGATTTTTGAAATTCCTAAAAGATTTAGTGAAAAAGAAATTGTAATTATAGAGGAACCATCGAAGGAAGAAAAACTAATCTTGGCAGGTAGTTCGACTCCATGGAAACATTTGCTAGCAATTGTAGAGGGTAGAAAGCTTTTAGTTTCAAAAAGTAAAGAAGAGGCTCTGGAGTTTTGCCAAGGTGAGCTTGCCAAAATGACGAAGGATTTTGTTTTTTCTCATGGAACAGATAGTCAAGTATCAGAAAAAGAACAATTAACTACTTTTATATTAGGATATTTGGATGGGACTCTTTATCAAGAAACTAATGCGTTTTTATCAATGTGTTTTAATATGAAAGGCGATAACATTCTTTCCAAAAAGGAAGAATTAGTAATATCAGAAGAAAAAGAAGAGAATAGTCAACCAGAAATAGTGGATTCTATTTTTAGAACAGAAGAAAAGGATCCTACACCAACAGAGTCGGTTGATGTAGAAAAAGAAGTAGCACAGGAGACTACTTTAAATAATGATGCCTATCAAAAGATGGTAGAAGAGGTAGTAGGAAATAATCAAAAAGAATCTTTAGACATTGATACGGCAGTTAGTCTTTTAAATCAAGAAGCGGTGCCAGTAAATCCAGAAAGTGCAGTGGTAGTTCCTGTAGCACCCCAAACTATAATACCAGTAGCAGATACTTTGGCTCAGATGATGAATGAGACAAATACAACGGCCTATGCATCATCAGTAGGTTCATCTAATTCATAGTTCTTAGGAACTATTTTTTTGATGATCTTAAGATGTTTTTTCATATTTTTAAAAAAATATGGTAATATATTATTAGATAAAGGAGAATAGATATGGAAAATATTGTAAATAAAAAGGAATGTGGTTGGAAAAGTGTTGATGAGAGTAGAAAACAAGAAATATTTCATTTTTGCAATGAATATATTGAATTTTTAAATTGTGCTAAAACAGAACGGGAAACAACCAAAATTGTTATAGAATATCTGGAGAAAAATGGGTTTCGTCCAGTTGAGGCAATGACAACACTATCTATAGGGGATAGGATATACTATAATAATCGCGGAAAAAGTGTCTTTGCAGCGGAAATTGGTAGTGGAGATATAACAGATGGCTTAAATATTATAGGAGCACATATTGATTCTCCAAGACTTGACTTAAAACCCAATCCTATTTATGAGGATGTGCACTTATCACTATTGAAAACACATTATTATGGTGGCATTAAAAAGTATCAATGGACAACAATACCGCTTGCGATTCATGGTATTATTGTAAAGCCAAATGGTGAGAAAGTAGATATTAATATTGGAGAAGATGAGAATGATCCAATATTTACAATAACAGACATTTTACCACACTTAGCGCAAAATCAAAATAACAAAAAATTATCAGAAGCGATTGACGGAGAAAGTTTAAATATTTTAATAGGTAGTATTCCAGATGCAGAAAAGAATTCAGTAAAAGAAAATATACTATATTTGTTAAATCAAAAGTATGGAATTAGAGAAGTGGATTTTTATAGTTCAGAGTTAGAAATTGTACCAGCCTTTAAAGCAAGAAGCTTAGGCTTTGATGAAAGTATGGTTGCTTCATACGGACAAGATGATCGAGTTTGTGCTTATGCTTTATTAAAAGCTTTACTAGCATCTAATAATTCTCTTTATACAAAAGTAGCTATTTTTGCTGATAAAGAGGAAATTGGAAGCAGGGGAAATACAGGAATGTATTCTGATGTTTTTGATTATTTTATTAATATGCTTTTGGATAGAACAAATCGTAATTTTTCTGGAGCATTAACAAAAACTTATTGTAATTCTAGAATGCTTTCTGCGGATGTTGGAACAGGAATTGATCCTAATTACCAAGAGGTATCAGAAAAGAATAATTCATCATTTATTGGCTTTGGTGTGGAATTAAATAAATATACAGGTTCTCGTGGAAAATCAGGTGCTAGTGATGCCAGTGCTGAATTTGTTGCTTTTATAAGAAATATTTTCGAAAGTCATAATATAAAATATCAAGTATCAGAACTTGGAAAAGTAGATATTGGTGGTGGTGGTACTATTGCCTACATTCTAGCAGAAAAAGGAGTAGATGTAATCGATTGTGGTGTACCAGTTATTTCAATGCATTCTCCTTATGAAGTAACCAGTAAATATGATATATATTCTGCTTATGATGCTTACACAGCCTTTTTAGAAAATAGTGAAAAAGTAAAGTATTAATCTAGTTAAATAACAAACGTAGTCTCATCAATAAATAGATAGTTTGTTTTATATTTTAATTCACGGATTAGGCGAAATAAAGCCTCATCCTTCTTTTTTGCTTCTATCATAATATCGATATCACAATTTAGGTGTTTAATGTTTGTTAAGAATTCAATAAAAACATCACAATCAATATAATCGTGATGACTTCTGAATTCTTTTTTTAGTCTACTTTTAGGAGAAGAAAAATGCATTTTTGGTTTCTTATTTTTCCAACTATCAATAATTTTTTGATAATCAATATCACTCTTATTACATAAAAAGTGATGATAATCTAAACACACAGGGATGTCTAATATGTCACTTAAATAAAGGCAATCTTCAATGGTGAAAACTTTGTCATCATTTTCTACTACGATGCAATTTTGTAAATAAGATGGCAATTTTTTAAAATTATCAACAAAACGGGAAAGAGAGTTTTTCTTTCCTAATACACCACTACCAATATGTAGAATTAATACTTTATCTTTTACTTTGAAGTTTTCGAGTAATTTGTAGTGATATTTTAAAATATCAATGCTATTTTGTACTACTTCTTTTTTGCAACTATTTAAAATGCAGTACTGACTAGGATGAAAATCTACCCTTAAATTGTTTTTTTGAATGAGGTTTCCAATTTTTTTATAATAAGATTGGTAAGGAATTGTATAGTCAAATATTACTTCCTTTTTTGTGGCAAGTGGTATTAAGTTAGAAGAGATTCTATAGAAGTGAATATTATTTTTAATATTATAGGTAAGTATTTTTTCTAGGGATAAGAGATTAGATATAATGATATTATTTAGTTTTTGCATATCTTTTTCTTTTTCATAATTGGTATAACTATAATTACTAGAAGTTGTAATTTTTGTGAGTGTTTCACTTTGGCAAGCATATCCTAAAGTTATTTTCATACTATCACCTAGTAATAGTATGAACATATAGGAAAAAAGTTATGAATTTTAAAAAGTTATTTTTTTATCATTTTTTTGGTTTTATAAAAATTTAGAAAGTTTGGGCTATAATCATGAAAAAAATCATCCTTAATAAATCCTGATTTTTTCGCTACATTTTGACTAGCAATATTTTCAGTATGGATTTCTAAATCAATTTCGTCAATAGAGTGATCTTGATTTAGAAGAATATAATCGCTTGTAGCCGTTAAGACTTGACGCATATATCCTTTTTTTCTTTCCTCTTCTATTAGGGCGTAAGAAAGTTCTACACTTGATGTTGTACTAGTTTTATAAATTTTTGAAATTTCTAAAAAACCGATAGGATTTTTATCATGATAAATGGAAAAGGGGCAGTTATAAATATCCCGTAATAAATAAGATAAATTATCGTCTTGTAAAAGACAACTAATATGCCATAAGTAACCATTTGGACCACATACTAAGGAATCATTTTCTAATTGTTCAATCATCCATAAGTCTTTTTCATTATTTGGTTCTATTTTTTTAATACTAAATTCGTCTGTTAATGTTATAAAATTCATAATCTTGTATCCTTTCGCTAATATTATAGTTATTATTAAAGGTTTGTCAAATGATTTTATAGAAAGAAATAAAAATATATGGTATTCTTTTAGATGAAATGATAGAGGAGAGAGAATGATGTATGATATAAAAGTAATAGAAAAAGATATAAAGAGTAAATTATCTTCTTTTCGTTATCAGCATACCTTAATGGTAGTAGAAAAGGCTAAAAAACTGGCAAGGTATTATCAGTTAGATGAAGAGAAGGCCACGGTTGCCTCACTACTACATGATATTGCCAAAGAATTTACAGAAGAGGAGAAAAAGTTGTGGGTAGAAAAATATCATTTGTCAGATGAACTCTTAAAAGAGGAGTGGCGTAATATTGCCCATGCTGATATTGGTGCAGTGGTATCAGAAGTGTATTATGGAGTGGATAAAGATATTGTTAATGCCATTAAATATCATACTATTGGTAATGTTGCAATGAATCACTTCGCTAAAGTCATATTTATAGCAGATAAAATAGGAAGAGAGGAGAAGAGCGATATTCATCTTTTAACTGAAAGGCTGGCATATCAGGATTTAGATAAGGCAATCTTATTTTGGATAGAAAGTGAGAAGGAAAGGTTAGAAAATAAAGGTAAAAGCTTGCATCCTAATACAATTAAATTATTAAAGTTTTTATTAAAAAGTAAAAAATGTGATAAAATCTAGAATAGATGGATGATATGAAGAACTAGAAATATTATTTTTAGATAGGAGTAATAAATGAAAAGATATACACAAAATCAAATAGAGGAGATGGCTGATATTTTAAAAAAAGGTGGCGTTATTAGTGTTCCCACCGATACTGTTTATGGTATATGTGCATGTATTGGAAATCCTTTATCATATAATAAATTAGTGATGATAAAAGGACGACCTGGTAATAAATCATTTCCTATTATGTGTGCTAATAAAGAGCAGATAAAAAGTATTGCTATAGTAGATAAAAAAGTAGAAAAATTAATCTCTTGCTTTATGCCTGGACCTATTACTTTAGTTTTGAATAAAAAGAGGGAGTTGTTTTATATTAATAATGCTGGACTTAGAGAAACGTCAGAAATGGCTATTAGAATGGCACCTTCCAAGGTGTTAAAAGAATTAATCGAAAAGGTAGGATGTCCTATTTTTATGACAAGTGCTAATCATAGTGGTGAGCCAGTTTGTAAAAATTTAGATGAAATAGAAAAAATATGTCCACAATTAGATGGTATGATGGAAGGAAATGTATCCTTTGGTAGAGAAAGTACCATAATAGATTGTACAGAAAATAAAATTAAAATTCAAAGACCTGGACCTATTGCGATAGAAGAGGTCACGAAAGTTTTACAAGAAGAGAGGGAAATATAAATGATAAAAGAAATTCCCAAAGTAGAACTGCATATTCACTTAGATGGTTCTATTTCTAAAAAAATGGCAAGCAGTCTATCAGGAAAAAATATAGATGAGGTTATACCTTTTATGGTAGCACCAGATAAATGTGAAAACTTAAGTGAGTACTTAACAAAATTTGATTTTCCTATTAGCCTAATGCAGACAGCTGAAAATCTCTATGTGATTGCTAAGGATTTGGTTGATTATTTAGAACAAGAAGGAGTAATTTATGCCGAAATTAGGTTTGCACCCATGTTTCATACAAAAGAGGGATTAACAATGGAGGAAGTAGTAGAAGCAGTAAGAAGAGGTGTAAATTCAAATACTCATGTTAAAACAAATTTAATTCTTTGTATGATGAGAGGAATGGATAAGAAGGAAAATATAGAAACAATAGAGGTAGCGGAAAAATATTTGCATCATGGTGTATGTGCCTTAGATTTGGCAGGTGATGAGTGTAAATATCCATTAGACAATTACTTATATTTGTTTCAAGAGGTCCAGAAAAGAGAAATTCCATTTACTATTCATGCAGGTGAAAATGGTCCTGCTAGTGAGATTGAGAAAGCAATCCATGTTGGTGCTAAAAGAATAGGTCATGGAATTTCTTCAATAGAAAGCAAAAAAACGTTAGATTTGATAAAAGAGGAGAATGTTTTATTAGAAGTATGTCCCACTAGTAATGTACAGACGAATGCAATTTCTACTTATGAAGAACATCCAATATATAAATTTCATAAAATGGGTGTTTTGGTTAATATTAATACTGATAACACGACTGTTTCTAATATTACACTTAGCGAGGAATATGAAAAGTTAAGTTATACTTTTGGCTTTTCTTTATCTGATTATGAGAAGATGAATGAGTATGCTATAGAACATGCTTTTATTGATGATGAGATGAAACGTAAGTTACGAAGTATTTTAAGAGATAAGATGAAAATTTGTGTTAATAAAGTAGATAGAGAAAAATAGGAGATGATAGATATGAATAATAAAGTTGTTTTAATCGGTTGTGGGAATGTCGGAATGGCATATGCCTATTCTTTGATGAATCAAAGAACTACAGTAACGGAGTTAGCATTAATAGATATTGATTTAGAACGAGTTAGCGGGGAAGTATTAGATTTGAATCATTGTAATCAATTTGCGGATACAAAACTTAAAGTAAAAGTAGGAGATTATACAGATTGTAGGGATGCTAAAATTGTAGTTATTTGTGCAGGTAGTAATCAGAATGTTGGAGAAACTAGAATGGATTTAATTCATAAGAATAGTAAAATATTTGCAACGATTGTGTCGAATGTGATGGAAAATTATTTTGATGGAATTTTTGTGGTAGCTACCAATCCACTTGATGTTATGACTTATTTAACTTTAAAGTATTCGAAGCTTCCTCCTAATCGCGTAATTGGCTCTGGAACTACGCTTGATACAGCAAGACTGAGATATCTTTTAAGTGAAAAGGTAGGAATTTGTACTAATAATATAGAATCTTATGTAATAGGAGAACACGGAGATTCCGAGTTTGTTCCGTGGAGTAATGCAAGTATTGCTTTAAAAAATATTAATGAATTTTTAACGACAGATGAAATGATGCGAATAGAAGAGGAAGTGCGAAATTCAGCTTATGAAATTATTAACAAAAAAGGTGCTACTGCTTATGGTATTGGAATATGTTTAACAGGTATTACTAAGGCTATATTAGAAGATAAAAATATTGTACTTACGGTATCCTCGTATGATAAGGAAAATGATATCTGCATATCGACTCCTGCTGTTGTAAATAGTAAAGGGGTGAGAGAAAAATTATTTATTCCTTTAACAGATGAAGAGACTAAAAAGTTAGAAGATTCTATTCAAACGATAAAAGAAGCGATTAGAAATATATAGGAAATTTAGTTTATAATGATATTATGCAAACTATTAGATTTCTGTTTGCTTTTTTCTTTCTTGATTGATAGGTTTGTATTTCTTATAAAAAGAGTATTGTATTTAGATAGTTAAAACAAGCAGTACATAATTTTTTATAATAAAAAGTTTGTTTTTTAATAAAAATATGATATAATCTACTCATGCGGATGTAGTTTAATGGTTAGAATACGGCCTTGCCAAGGCTGTGATGGGGATTCGATTTCCCTCGTCCGCTCCATTTGAAAACAACTTACGAGCCTATATGGTGTCGTGAGTTTTTATTTTATATAAAACTAATCGAAAAAATATAACTATAAAACAAGCAGTCATTTAAATTTATCTTAAAGATATGTGAGACATATTAATTATTGTGTCCTAGTCAGCACTGCAAACCTACTCCTGCATGTTTTCTTTTTATACACTTTATTGAATGTTCCAAAATGAACTAAATGATATACTATCTTTGTAATTGGCACGTATCATAATAGTGGTTCTTTCTCTATATTTTGGATTATTTGGTGACTTACAAATGTATAAATCTTTATCTGTAATATCCATTTTGCTAATTAATCTATTATTGCCTAACTCCCATTCTAAAATAATAAAGTTATTATTTGATTGAATTTTTTGAATATTTTTTAAATAGGGATACTCTTTAAACATATCAATATTTACACTTTTAATCGAGGTTAATAGCTTAGCATCAACATGAAAAAAATAATCAACTTTTTTATTTTCTTTCATTTCTATTAAAAGCTCGTCATATAATTTGTTACTGTCTATTTTTATATTTCTTAATATCGATACATTTGGATATGTATTTAACGCTTTTACACTAATCTCATTATCACTGTATTTTATTAATTTATTACAACAATCTAAATTTTGATCTGCACCATCAATAACTATTGTGTTATGAGCATATGTTTTTTTATAAAAGGATGAATTTATATTACTACCATAACCAGATGTAGATAAATCATGTGTTAAAAAATTATTATTGACTTTTATTTCAATATTCAATTTATCTGGGTGTGAATGATTTATGTTATTATCTTTATATTTAATAAATATATTCCAAAATTCATTTTTTAAAATCGAAAATCCTGTATCTGCCAAATGAATGGTAGGATTCATATTTTTATTTTGAGTAATCATATCAATAATAATATTAAAATCGCCATTAAATATATAGTTACCGATTTTATAATTTATCATATAATCATTTAAAGTTTTATTTGGCCATCCATCATTTGGACTTGGCAAAGAACAATCACTGAAACTACATAAAAAGGCTTGGATTAACATTTTTTTTGCTTTTTCATATGCTTTAACTGAAATTTTATATTTATGTTTTTTTGCTATATATAAAAATTGTAATATGGGTTTTAAGACATACAAATGATAATGGAATGAACCTTCATACCAAAAGCCATCCTTTGTAGTACCTAATTCTAATTGTTTATAAAATGAAAATTCTGAATTTAAAGCAAAATCTATCATTTTTTTATTATTTGAAACTATTCCCATCATTCCTATAGCACATATTTCATAACACTGTATATTATGAATTTTATTAACTTGTGACTTAAGTAATTCAAATATACTAATAAATAATGTATTGAAAACATCATACTTTAATTTTTCTGGAAGATAGTTATTTAGATTACTAATGCAGTTAACAAATTGTATTGTCATATCAGCCTCATTCAAACCTTGAGATGTTATCTTTCCACATCTATTAGATTTATTTATATAATTATTAAATATTTCTCCATCTTTATTATGTATAGGAAATTTATCATAATATTTTGTATAATATCCAAGAGCATTTATAATGTATTCTAAACATTCATTATTTCCTTCCTTTAAATATAACTCTGAATAACTTTCTATTTTATTAAAAATATCATATCTATATTTTGTAACCCAAGCTCTTTTTCTTTTTATATCAGTGTATTTTTTTTTACATATAGGACATTCAAAAAAATAGGGATTTTTTATATCAAAAATTAATTCAGCACCATCTGTATCACAATAATAATCATGTATCCATCCACTTTGCATTTTATAATCGTCATAAAATTTCATTAGTATATCCTTTCTCTATTTAAAAATATTTACTCCATTATTTTCACTTTGTTTCGTTTAAGTTTCATAATAATTATATAATATTTATGTTTTTTTTCATATGTTTCCATTGAAATTTAATAATAATTCATATATCATATTTTTAGAAAGAGAATAAAGTTTGTAACTTGTATGTGAATCATTCCATTGAGGCTTAACTTACGCACCTTGTTATGTACAAATGGTAGTTTGTTGAAAAATAGGAGATGTTAATCATGGCTTTTGATTTTAAGAAGGAATATAAAGAGTTTTATATGCCAAAAAACAAACCAAGTATTATAGAAATACCTAAGATGAATTATATTGCAATAAAAGGAGTAGGAAATCCAAATGAGGAAAATGGAGATTATAAAAATGCAATAGGTTTATTATATGGGGTTGCATATACAATAAAAATGAGTTATAAAGGAACCCATAAAATAGATGGTTTTTTTGAATATGTCGTTCCACCACTTGAAGGTTTTTGGTGGCAAGATGGTATGAATGGAAGTATTGATTATAATAATAAAGATGCACTGCACTTTATATCTGTTATTAGATTACCAGACTTTGTAACAAAAGAGGATTTTGATTGGGCTATAGAAGAGGCAACTAAAAAGAAAAAGGAAGATTTCTCAAAGCTAGAGTTTTTTACTTATGATGAGGGTATATGTGTCCAATGTATGCACTTGGGTTCTTATGATGATGAGCCGATAACAGTTGGTTTAATGCACGATTTTGCAAAAGAAAATGGCTATGAAATAGATATAACTGATACAAGACTACATCACGAAATATATTTAAGTGATCCAAGAAAATGTGATGTAAGTAAATTAAAGACAGTTATAAGACATCCAATTAAGAAAATAGAGTAAAATATATATATTAATAAAAATGAAGTATAATTCATTTAAGTTTCATGATGTAATTTTATTATGAATAAATCATGATTATTTGACGATTCTATCCAATTTTGTTATAATATACGATATTTTGAATGAGGTAGACAAAAGGAAAGAGTTGATTTTGTGGAAAAGGTAGAAAGTATAAACGATACTGAAATTTTTGAATTAATAAGGATTGATACTAAAACAGGAAAAAGGTATGTTGCATTAGAAGATTTTAATGAATTGCATTTGCAGGAAGAGAGGAAAGAAAGGCTAGAACAATTAATGAGAGAATGTGATATTTTATTACTACCTAAGAAACGATTCGCAACATATAGTAGACATATTCCAGTAAGCTTTTATGAGTATGGTGAAAAACAAGCTTTGGGTATTGAATCTCTTGAACTACCTAAGTTTGCAACTTTAGAGTACGATTTTGCTGGGAATGTGATTTTAGAAGACTATTCAGAATTAGACTTATTTTTAGAAGAGACGTTTATTCCCCAATACATTCGATATAGGTTTGATAAATGGCAGGAAGAAAGGACTCCCTACATTTCCTTATTTCATTTAATTGACTTGGGACTTAATGAATTAGAAATAAAGCACGTTTTTTCCTATTTGGATTCTCAAGGAGTTAAGGTAGCAGGAGAAAACAGTAGTTTTACAGGTGAATTTCCTAATTATGTACAGTGCTTGAATAAAATTCGCTCTAATAGTGGAGTAGAAGCGGTGAATAGTGAAGAAATTCCTAATTTGTTAAGAGAATATCAACTTACAAAAGATTTAGAATTAAGAGAAAAATTAATTTTGATGAATAGATTTTTAGTCGATAGAGTAGCAACGAGTTATAGTAGAATTAGTTTAATACCAAAAGAGGAGGTAGAAAGCTACTGTTGGGAGGCGCTAATACGAGCTGTTGATTCTTTTGACGTTAATCGTAAAGTCAAGTTTTCGCACTATGCTAACAAATGTATAAAAAGTATTTTATTTAAAAAACTGCCCTCTCAGGAGGGATTTAAGTTTCATAAAAACTTGTATTATAAATATATAAATGTTAGAAGTAATCTTTTAGATGAGGATCCTTTTGTAGACGATATAGAAAAGGAAGTCATAAAGACTTTCGAAAATACAGAAGATGATTCTGTTAATTTGTTAAAAGCAATATTAGCCGTAAAATTCCCTGAAAACTTTGATGAGTTAGATGAGATGGAATTAGTGGATGACTACACTTTAGAACAGGAGGCGTCTATTTCAACCCTTTCATCTATTATAGATGAAGTATTAGAGACTTGTTCAGATACGCAAAAAGAAATGATAAGAGGATTTTATGGTTTTGATGGAACAACTAAAATGTTTAAGGAATGCGGTGAATTTGATAATATCACGATACAACGAATAAGTCAGAAGAAAGAGATAGTACTTGATAAGTTTCGTACTCCTACATATGTAAAAAAATTAAAAGACTATTTATAATTTATTTAATATTAATTAAAATTATTTTAGGAAAAATGGAAATACTAACATTATTGGGTGATTAGAAGATGAAAATAGGAATATTTGGAGGTTGTTTTAATCCACCGCATAATATGCATAAAAAAATTGCAATGAAACTAGTAGAACATGGATATTTAGATAAAGTGATTTTTGTACCTGTAGGAAATGATTATGAAAAACAAGGATTAATTGATGTAGAAAATCGCTATCAAATGCTTAAGTATTTAATAAAAGGTATCCCTTACTTACGAGTATCTCGATTCGAAACAACTGGTGGAAAAGTAACTTTTCAAACTTTAGATTATTTTAAGAATAAATATCCAAATGATGAAATTTACTTTATTTGTGGTAGTGATAATTTAGAGGAGTTATATACTTGGGATTTATATGAGAAAATTTTAAAACAATATAAAGTATTAGCCATTACTAGGAATCATGATAAAACAGATAAGATTATAGAAAAGTATAGGAAATATAAAAATCATATTATTATTGGCGAAATTGATGAAGACAGTATTTCATCTACCGAAATAAGAAAATGGGTTAGAGAAGATAAAGTTCATTTATTAAAAGACAAGTTAGATGATGATATACTAAATTATATTAAAGAAAATAATTTATATCATTCATAATTTAAAGGTGAGAATTTCATAAAAAAGTTAACAAATGGTTCGTTATTTGTTATAATGAAATAAATACAGAGAACTTGAGGAGTAGAAAAAGTATTTTTTAAGAGACGTTATGGTTGGTGAAAATAGCGAGAATGCTTTTTTGAAGGTAGCAAGGGAGTAGAATAGCAGAAATATTAGTAAGCTATTTCGGAGACTATCCGTTATTATAGAAGAGATGATAGTATTTTTTATTATCAATTAAGGTGGTACCGCGATTATTCGTCCTTATACGAATAGTCGTTTTTTTATGAAAAGTCGGAATTAGGGAGGAAATATTATGTTAGAGAAGAAATATATTCATGAAAAAGTAGAAGAAAACCGTTATAATATTTGGAAAGAGAAAGAATACTTTAAGGCGCCAGTCGATCATAGTAAGACGCCATTTTGTATTGTAATTCCACCTCCTAACGTCACTGGGAAATTACATTTAGGCCATGCTTGGGATACAACGCTTCAGGATATTATTATTCGTTATAAAAGAATGAGTGGTTATGATTGTTTGTGGTTACCAGGTATGGATCATGCGGGAATTGCAACACAAGCAAAGGTAGATAAGAGATTAAAAGAGCAGGGAATTATGCCAAGAAGTCTTAAAAGGGATGAGTGGCTAGAACATGCATGGAGTTGGAAGGAAGAATATGCTGATAATATACATGCGCAGTGGGCAAAGCTTGGACTTTCTGTAGATTATTCTCGTGAACGTTTTACATTGGATGAAGGATTAAATAAGGCAGTAAATCATGTCTTTATTGACCTTTATAATAGGGGACTAATTTATCGAGGGGAAAGAATTATTAACTGGGATCCTGTACAGATGACAGCACTTTCTAATGAAGAAGTTATTTATAGAGAAGATGAGGGAGCTTTTTATCATCTAAAGTATTATATTGAAGGAGAAGATAATTACTTAGAAGTTGCAACAACGCGTCCTGAGACTATGTTTGGGGATACTGCTGTTGCGGTTAATCCAACAGATACAAGATATAAGCATTTGATTGGAAAAAATGTTATTTTGCCAATTGTTGATAAACTAATTCCCATTGTTGGTGATGAGCATGCAGATCCTGAATTTGGAACGGGTGTTGTAAAAATCACACCAGCCCATGATCCGAATGATTTTGAAGTAGGACTTCGTCATAACTTGGAGCGGGTAATTGTAATGAATAAGGATGCAACTATGAATGAGTTTGCTGGAAAATATCAGGGAATGAGCCGAGAGGAGTGCCGTGAAAAGCTAGTAGAAGAACTAAAAGAGAAGGATTTATTAATTAAGATTGAGAAAATGACACATTCTGTTGGACATAGTGAACGAAGCGATGCTATTGTGGAACCATATTTATCAAAACAATGGTTTGTAAAGATGCGTCCCCTTGCAGATCAAGTATTAGAAAATCAAAAGAATAAAGACACTAAAGTGAATTTTGTCCCATCAAGATATGAGAAGACAATGAACCATTGGATGGAAATTACTTATGATTGGTGTATTTCTAGACAGCTTTGGTGGGGACATAGAATTCCTGCTTGGTACAAGGATGATGAAGTGAAGGTGCAAGTAGAATGTCCAGGTGCTGGTTGGGTACAGGATAGTGATGTATTAGATACTTGGTTTTCTAGTGCATTATGGCCATTTTCTACATTAGGTTGGCCAGAAAATACAGAACTATTTGAAAGATATTATCCTAATAATGTATTAGTAACAGGATATGATATCATTCCATTTTGGGTAAATCGTATGACTTTTCAAGGTTTAGAGTTTACAGGAAAAAGACCCTTTAAGGATTGCTTAATCCATGGTCTTATTCGAGATAAAATTGGTAGAAAAATGAGCAAATCTTTGGGAAATGGTGTAGATCCTATGGATGTAATTGAGAATTATGGTGCTGATGCGTTACGTTACTTTTTAACGACAAATTCTGCCCCTGGTATGGATTTACGCTATGATGAGGAGAAAGTAAAATCATCTTGGAACTTTATAAACAAATTATGGAATGCCTCTCGTTTTGTATTAATGAATATTGGAGACTTATCAGAAAGTGTTTGGGATGCTAATGAGTTAAGTTTAGCGGACCAATGGATTTTAACAAAAAAGAATTTGGTAGTTGAAGAAGTAATACGAAATATGGATAAATATGACTTTCATAATGTGGGGGGAGATCTATATAAATTTGTCTGGGAAGACTTTTGCGATTGGTATATTGAGCTTACGAAAAACAATATGAATACTACTACAAAAAAGGTTTTATTAAATGTACTAACGACAATTTTAAAATTATTGCATCCATTTATGCCTTATGTGACAGAGGAAATTTATCAATCACTTCCGATAAAGAGTTGTGATTCTATTATGATTAGTAGTTACCCTGTTTATCAAAAATCAGAAATTTTTATGGATAAGATGGAACTTTTAAACCATGTATTAGATGATATCGTTGCGATTAGAAATTTGAAAGCGACAAATAAAATTACGAAAGAATCATTTGTTAGTATCGATTGTGAAAATGATTTATGTCCTATTTATTTATCTCAATTAAAAGTAGTAGAAGAAAAAATAGTAAAACAGGATTTACCAGATATGAAGAAAGTCTCTTATCAATCTGTTTATGTGAAATTTAATTACTTTTTTGAGACAGAAAAGGTGGATGAGACTGCAATACAAGAAGAGATTAAGACGTTAGAAGCAAGTATTGAAAGAAGAGAAAAATTACTTGCGAATGAGAATTATGTAAATAAGGCACCAAGTCATGTTGTGGAACAAGATCGTATAAAATTAGAGGAAGAAAAAGAAAAACTTGCTATATTAAAAATGAATCAATAATAAAACACTATAAAAGCAATATACTCATTTTGGTTATATTGCTTTATTTATTACTAAAACTCATAAAGCAAAATACTTTATGAGTTTTTTTGAATACCTTATTATACTTATAAGATAAGTATACAATGTGAGAGTCATATAATCAAGTAGGAAAATAGAAATAGTCGAATAATAAGGAATTATAAAGGAAGGAAGAGAAATTAATTAGTCAATTAATTGTCATGAGAAATAAGTAAAAACAAAATATGACAAAGTATGATTAAAAATAAAATTAGTC
>CAJUHO010000020.1 GCA_910586195.1 uncultured Bacilli bacterium | reverse complement strand
GACAATCCAAAATATGGCGGCAGATAAAGTGTTTAATCCTACCAATTTAGGAAGTAACGGAGGAATTAATACTAGTGATAGTGAACAAACATTTATTACTGGAACTAACCCCAATAATTATATATGGTATTCGGGAAACTTATGGAGAGTAGTAAGCAAGGATACTTCTGATAATTCCCTTAAAATGATTACGCAATGGAATGCCACTAATCTCAGATTTTCTAAAAATTCATGGTCGAGTCATGGGAGTGAGTGCTCAAATCCAGAAGGACAGGGAGATTTTGATTCATCTTATGTTATTAAGTGGTTGAATGATACGAGCACTGATGGATTTTTGGGAAATTTAAGAGAATATACTAAGTTGATTAAAACAGATAGTAAATGGAATATGACTCATGAGCCTACTAGTGAATATGGAAAGAAGCCTGCAAAAACGCATATGGTAACAGCAGCAGTAGGAATATTAAATATATATGAGTATTCTAAAACAAATGCGACTTCTACAGAAAATAGCTATTTAATTAATGGCTCTACTAGTGTTGCTTTGCCAAGAGTAGGAGAAGGGGATAACCATTTTCTTAATTCTATTACTTCGGATGGACATAGCACCACTTCTGATGGTAATATTACGGGAGTTCGTCCTGTAATTAATTTAAAATCTAATATAAAAATTGTAAGTGGAAGTGGAACAGAAACTAATCCATATCGACTAGAAGGTGATAATGATACACCAGCATCGGGGACAAGACTTAATACTAGATATAGTAGAGAATATGTAAAGTTTAAATCTAGTTCCGATACATATAATAATTTATATCGAATTGTAAGTAAAGAGCATAATGGTAGTAGTACTAAGATAGTAGCTGATAAGCCTTTAAATAATAAATATGGTACTGAAACAAAAGTGTTTTCACTTCAAAACAACTCGAGTACTGACTGTCTATATAATATAGAACAGACAGGGTCATTAGCACAATGGTTAAATAACACTAATTATATGCAGAATTTACCTCAAAATTTAATTAATTTTGAGGAATGGTATCTAGGAACTGTAACTGGATGTGATGATTATAGAACAGCAAAATATCAGGGAAGCGATTATAATACATTAGTAACTGATAAAACGAAAGCATATATAGGATTATTAAGATTTGGAGAATTAATGGCTAGTGATTATTATGACAATCAAAAGCAGGAATATTGGCTTTTAAATCAGAAATATCTAAATCCAGAAGTATGGAGTGGATGTAAAGTTTATGTTATGGGTAGAAAGTACGAGTTTCCTGATTTTCCAACAAATACTGCGGGTATTCGACCTGCAATGTATTTGAAGGAAAACACGACCCTGACTGGTGGAAATGGAACAAAGTCAAATCCTTTTATTATATCAAGTTAAATGTTAGTAATTATAAAATAAAAATGCAATAAAGTTAGAAACATAACTTATTGCATTTTTATATGTATTGAAATGATATAGATTTTTACTCTGTTGGTATGCCTGTAGAAGGTTCTTCTTCTTTTTCCCCCTCATCAGGTGATGGGCTTGGCTTGATTTTATCTTCTTCATCGTTATCTTTTAGGTCTTCGTTATCATCTTTATTACTTGTAGGAGGTTTGGTAGTGTTAGACGATGTGTTTGAATTCTTGTCTTTATCTGTCGTAGAATTACTAGAACCACCCAGCGTTAAAACGACGGAACCACTAATTTTATCAATTCTTTTATTTGCTGGCTGTGACTGCTTAATAACGTAACCATTGCCACCATTGAAAGTAACCCTTAGACCATTTCTAGAAGCCCAACTAGAAGCAGCTTGTTTACTGTCTCCGGTAAAGTCAGGTAAAAGATCATATTTGTAACTTGTTTTATAAGGTCCATAACCAATAATCTCTTTTTCATATGGCTCATTGATAGAAAAACTAAATTCTTTGATGACTTCATGTTCTTCCAACTCGAGGTTTTGTCTCATAGCACTAATAATTTCTTTTTTACTATCCTTATTCGGAATATAGTTCCATAATACCATTCTCATATTCTCATCATATATCATTTGTCCGTCACCCTGTAGGAATAACTGCTGAATAGATACAATATTAGATTCATCAGAACTAAGACTTCTTGCTAATATATCTTTTCCAATGTTATAGAAAGATAGAATTTGTTGTGTTGATAAATTGGTATCCAAATTATTAGATACAGTATTTAGGATATCTGTAAATTGAGAAATACTAGTAATTGTTTTCATTTTATTTAACATTGCCTGAATAACTAATTGTTGATTTTGGCCTCTTCCTAAATCACCATTGGCAAGTTGCTTACGGTTTCTAGATAGAACTAAGGCTCCTTCACCATCTAAATGTTGATATCCTTCTTTAATACAAACTTGTTGCCCACGAGAAGAATCATCTGTACATAAGTCAGCAGGGACTTCTACATCAATTCCACCAATCGCATCTACTAAATGAACAAGCCCTTTAAAGTTTACTTTAGCATAATAATCAATACGAATACCAAAATAGTCTTCAATAGTTGCCATCATACAATCGGTTCCATGCCATGCAGCATGTGTAATTTTATTTTCGTATTTACCAGTAAAACAGGAAATAGGAACATAACTATCTCTTGGAATACTAAGCATCGTTACATTTAAAGTCTTAGGATTAAATGTAATTAACAGTAATGAGTCTCCATTCGCAACAGCATTTTTAGAAAGTCCCTCATCTGTAGAATCAATTCCCATAAGTAATATTGTAAATGGCTCTTTTACCGATTTTCCAGTAGAACCTGTTTCACGTTTACTCGTAGATGATTTTAACATTTTTTTCTCTTCTTTTAAAATAACTCTAGTATCATTATTAATATGTTCATAATCTTCGATACTACTATAGAGCGAGACATAGTCACTACTTAGAAAAATAGCATCTAGCTCCCCTGAATATAGGCCACTAAGCATTTCTGTATAAGTATCAAATTTCTCAATGGCATTGTCTTCCTTTAAATTATTTTTTTTGATAACTTCCTGTGGAATAATATAGCCTTCAGGAGATTTTTTATCATCTAATATTCCAATGGTATAATCCTTAATATCCTCAATATCTTTTGCCTCATTATCACTCATTACGACTAAACTAGAAGAATAGGTAACCCATTTTTTATTGATTCCACTAACGGTACCATATAAATAAAAAATAATACCACCAATTACTACATTAATAAACATATAAAATATCATAAATATAATAAGTAAAATATGTTTAGATTCCTTTTTTATTTTTCCTTTTTGAATTTTTCGAACACGTAGTATTAAAAGTAAATCTATTATAATAAATATAATAATTACGATGTAACGAATTAAATCTTCAATGGATTCTAATAAAAATATATTATAAATAGCAAATAGACTTGCTATTAAAGTTAATACTAGTATAAATGTTATTACTATTCGACTGACTCGATTTTTTTTCTTTTGTTTTGTCTCTTTCACTTTTCATCCTCCAATTCTAACTATTCATTATTATAACGAACTATTGATAATTTATCAATCTTTTTTCGTAAATCAAAAGTGTCAACTATGTGCAAAACTCTTGTTGTTTTCTATACTTTTGCCTTTTGGATTGGTATAATAAAGATGATAAGAATAGAGGAGGTAAAGTGATGAATGCAAAATATAAAATAATACTCTTTGTCGCTTGCTTCTTAATTTTTGAGCCACAGAATTTAAAGGCGTTAACAAAGAGTGAGTATCAAACAAGATCTGTTTGTGGAGAAAACACTTATGAAATAGCACGGGCAAATCCAGATGGTAGTGCTAGTCACATAGCATGTCATTCTACTTTTGCAAAGGCACATGAAGAAATGGCGAATTCTCAGAAAGAAGACTATATTATATTTGAACGAAAAAATGGAAAAACAACGTTAGTGGATGCTCAATATGCACTACTAGATCTAACCGTAAATCCGAAAGCAACTACTTATTATTATGCTGATGAAAAAGATGAGACTACTCCTAATAATTATATGGATAATGGTTCCTTATATGGTGGGGTAGATGGTGCTTTCGTAGAAGTAAATCAACCTAATAAAGTGGCACATTTAAAAGTAGCCGGTTATGATGGTTGGGTAAATCCAGAGGATTATGAAATTGTTCCTCTAAATTGGGTGAAGTCTGGTAGTAGTTATACTGTTACAAACGAATATATTAAACATAATTATGTGATTAATATTCAAAACGAATATCAAGGAAGTCTAGGAAGAGTTATTGGAATGAAGCCCTCTATGTTAGCACCTGGAACTTATTATAGTTATGATGGAAAGTACTTTTATACCAATCGCTTAGATATGTTAAATGATTATAAAAGAGGGGCACATAATCAGGCTGTAAATAGTGAAAAACCTTATTATAATTATTACTTATATTTACCAAATCATTCAAAGACAAGTTATTCAAGTACCAATATAGATACCTATATTCGAGATGGCTTAGGTTATACCAAAGATGTTTATGGAAATGTGGCAAGTAGTAAAACCTCTAGATTATATGGTAAAGGAACATTTTTCTATTATGCACAACAAAAGTATGGCGTAAATGCTGTTCTATCATTAAGCCTTAGTAGGAATGAAACAGGTAATGGTACTAGTAATTTAGCGGTTTTAAAAAATAATGGATTTGGTCTTAATGCCGTAGATTCTAATCCTTATGAAGATGCTGATTGGTATCCTAGTTTTGCATCAAGTATTTTAGGTTATGCTTCTCGTTGGATTACTTATGGTTATGCTAATCCATTTGACTATAGATATCGTAGTAACGTTTTTGGACATAAAGGAATTGGTATGGGGGTAAAATATGCCTCTGACCCTTATTGGAGTGAAAAAATGGCTTCTAATTATTATGCATTAGATAGCTATTATGGTTTGCAAGACTATAATTATTATCAGTTAGGCGTTAGTAACACACAAGGAATTGTTGTAAGAAATGCTCCAAGAAACAATGCAACGGGTATTTACCATATGAATTATTTAGATACCTCTTGTATTATTATCGATGAAGTAGAAGGGGATAATGTAGGCGGTAGTACTAAATGGTATAAAATTATTAGTGATTTAAATATTGATAGTAATGGAAACGCTTTAGCATCATACAGTGACTATAATTGGGATGGTGCTTATGTTTATGTGCCTGCTGTCTATATTACTAAAATTAATTCAGGAAAGAATGGTTATATTTCACCAACAGAAGTAACGCCTTTTCAAGATAGTAGGTATTCTTATGATCTATATACAGCATATGATGCTAATATAGGGGCAACTATTTTTAAACCAAAGGTTGCATATACTACGAAAAATAGTGATTACTATTATGATTCTACACTAACTACTAAAATGGGTTCTACTGTGTTGAAAAATAAGTATGTAATGGTTTATAATGCAGCCTTTAATGCTGATGGTAAAGCAGTTTCTTATTTAATTACTTCTAATTATAAGTATGATCAAAAGCATTGGGTTGATGCTAGTAGTATTAAGTTTGTAAGTAGTGATTATGGACGGGAGACTGTAAATTTAAAAGGACAATATGCTTGGGTTAATTATAATACGGTAGACTCCTCTAAAACAGTAATTAGTGGACAATATGATGGTAGTTATTTTCCAATTTTGGATATTGTCAATACGAACGGAAAGACTTGGTATAAAATCCCTGTGAATTTAGAGGGAGAAAATGATAGTTATGGTTATATTTTAAAGAATGATTCTGCCTCATATGTAGAAACATTTCACAGTGATAAATCAACCAATGATGAGATTGCTTCTGCTAATACAGCACCAACTATTATGGCGGAAAATAAAGAAATACTACAAAAGAGCAGTTTTGATGCTAAGGCAGGAGTGACTGCTTTCGATAAAGAAGATGGTGATTTAACAAACAAAATTATAGTAGTCTCTAATAATGTAGATACTAATAAGATAGGAACCTATACAGTACTTTATCGTGTCATAGATAGTGCAGGAGAACAGACTGAGAAGAAAATTACAGTTGATGTAGTTAAAAATGAAGATCCAATCTTTTATGTAGATGACCAAGAAATAACAGTAGGAGATAGTTTTGATCCTTATCAAAATATAAAAGTAGAAGATAAGGAAGATGGAAATTTAACGGATACTCTAGAGGTAGTTAAAAATTCAGTTGATACTAGTAGAGTTGGTAGTTACGAGGTTACCTACTGTGTAACGACGAAACAAAATGAAAAGTTTACAAAGACAATTATAGTAGAAGTAGTAGAAGATATGCCGCCAGTAATAGAGGCATATGATAAAGTCATTGTGATAAATAAGGAATTTAACCCTCTTCTTGATGTCTCTGCTTTCGATAAAGAAGATGGCGACTTAACGAAAAATGTTCAGGTTATTGCTAATAATGTTAATACTAGAAAAGCAGGAGTATATTCTGTTTTATATCAAGTATCAGATAGTGCCAATCATCTAGTAACAAAAGAAATTTCAGTGACTGTACTGAAAAAGGAATTAGTAGAAAAGAATGGAGAGTTTTATTTAGAAGAACTTCATTGGGATAAAGAAAAACAAAAGTATAGGATGAATGGTTATTTAAAAATTATTGGAATTAATAATACTAAGGAAGAAGATATTAACTATGAATTAGTCTTAGTAAGTAAGACGGATGTTACAAAGACATACTCTATTCCAGTACAAAGACAGTTTAAAGATTTTCCATTCGAGGTAGAAAGTGAAAATGGAAAAGATTATACTTATAGTTGGTTTGACGGGTATCTAGATTTTTCTAGCGTTTTACAAGATGATTACAGCCTCTATATGAAAGCCTCTACTGAAGATTATTACACTTATCAGGTTGTAAATAATATTATGAATAATCCAGTAGATAGAAGAGCAGAGGATGACAGTAAAGGTTATAGTTTTAAGGTCAACTTGAATTTAAAAATAAAGAGTATCGACTTGAGTATCCGAAATGGAAATTTAATTACATCCTCATTTCCTAAAACTTATAGAAATATGATTAATAATTATGATTCTATTACATTTGAAGATAATAAGCTACATTTAATTGGAACTTCTTATAATTATGGAGAATCATATGCTAATAAGAATGATATAAAAAGAACATTATATTTAGAAAATGTTAAAACCTTTAAACAATACTCTTTTGATTTGGGTTCTACAAAAGATGGTGGTTATGTAGTAAGTGCAACAGATGGGAAGTCTAAGGAATATGTTTGGTATGATCAAAAAATAGATATTTCTAAGTTAGAAAAGGGGACTTATTCTCTTCAAGTTTATACGAAAGTTGCAAATACAGAAGACTATGGAGAAATTGTAGATATCTTTGGTAGTATAGAAGAGCCAGAGATTACGATGAATAATAAAAAATATAAAATAATATTAAATAAAGAACGCCAAAACAGAATAGAGCTAGTGGTATCTTAGAATTCTGTTGATATTGTAGTAATATGAAATTTAAAGTTAGACGGTAATAAAAAATTGAGCTTAGAAAACCAACAATGGTTCCCTAAGACTGTTTTTAAAGTTTTCCACTTTATCAATAATCTGAAAAACTCATAAAGTTTAATGCTTTATGAGTTTTTTTAAAATGTTTATTATATTTATAGATTTAGTATATAATATGGAAAAAATATAATCAAGTAAGAAAATGAAAAATTATAAAGGAATAAAGAACAACAGAGGAAGAAAGAAAAAATTAAATGGTCAGGAAATTGTCAAAGACAATAGAAAAATATAAAATATGACAAAGTTTGATAAAGAATAAAAATAGTCATAAGAATAGTCATTTATGAAGAGTACTATTGGTATAGAAGAAAAAAACCTTAAAACTCATAAAGCATTAAACTTTATGATAAAAGAGAGGTTAGGGCATGTTAGGAAGAATAAAGTATCAATGGAAGAGGTTAAAAAATAACAATTACATTATGTTGATAGGTATTGTAAGTTTATTCTTAATTATAGGAGGCTTTTCTTATGCATTATTTACAAGTAGTATAGAAAAAAGAGGCTCCCTAAATATTGTAACAGGAGAAATAGCAGCAACAATAGAAAGTGAAAGTTTGGATAATAATCATAGTATGATAATAAAAAGTGGAGAAAGTAAAGAGATAGTAATCACTTTGAAGAATGAAAATGGAAGGAATGCAAAGTTTAATTTCTGGTATGAAGTAGCAGACGGAGTCAATGTGAGTTATGACAGTACAAAAGACGAGCCCGTGGGAGAAGAAGGAGAAGCTATTGAGGATAATGGAGTAAAGACCTATAGATTAAAGATAGCAAATAATACAGATAATGATGAAGTAATCACCTTTGGAAGTAATGGAGGGTTATATAATAAAAAGTTGGATTTTCCAAGAGATAAGAAAGTAGTAGAAGGAATGATACCAATTGTAAATACAGAGTCTAATATGATAAAAGTAGTATGGAATGAAGCTAGTAGCACTTGGGAAAAAGCAGACAGTAATAATTGGTATGATTATGATTTTGGAAAGTGGGCGAATGCAGTCACAGTGACAAGTGCCAGTAGAAGTAAATATCAAAGTGCAACAAGTGGAATAGCAATTCCTATGAGTGATATCGAAACGATGTGGGTGTATGTGCCAAGATATTCCTACACAATCGGAAGTGAAGATGGGACTGCTTATTACGGAAAAAAGGGGGTATATTTAAATAGTGTTCCAACAAGAGAGTTACCAGGGGAGATAGATGTCAAGTTTATAAAGAAGAGTGAGAAAGAACTAGGAAGTGCGCAATATAAAGTAGCAGAAAAGAGAGGTAGCTGGAGAACACCAGATGCCTTTACGTTTGGAGACAAGGAGTTAAACGGAATCTGGGTAGGAAAGTTTGAAACCAGTAGTTCGAGTCCCTCTGCTGCGGGTGGAGGAGGAAATGTCACAACCCTAGATGCCATGATAAAACCAAATGTGCCAAGTTGGAGAATTATTCAACCGTCTAGTATCGGAATTGTAGGGAGAAATATAACAAAGAATGGAAATCGTTATGGCTTTTCTAGTAGTAGTGTAAATTCCCATGCCATGAAGAATAGTGAATGGGCGCTAGCCGCCTATTTAAGTCAGAGTAAGTATGGAAAGCTCGGAAATAGATTATTTACTGGCATTGATAAAGAAATCTATCAAAATAAATCAGATAAGTATATAACAGGTTGTAGTTATGGTGCAATATGTAAAGTTAGTGCTGATTATGGATGTCAATATACTTATGATGTGAGTTCACAAGGAATAGGAGCATCTACCACAGGAACTATATACGGAATCTATGATATAAATGGAGGAGGATGGGAATACATGATGGGAGTATATACATTGAATGGACAAAAATATTCAGGGGAAAGTATGTTAAACAATTCGGGCTATACTGGATTATTGGGAGATGGCAATAACTATACAGGCACAAGTTGGTTAGAAGATATATATTATAATTTGTATTTGGGTGATGATATTTCTACATCCTGCGACGGCAATTTGTGCATTACACATGCCTTAAATGAGACAGCAGAGTGGTATGGCGATATGACTGCAATTGTAAGTAATCAACGTCCATGGTATGTTCGTGGTGGCAATTATATGTATGATTATACAATTGCGGGAGTTTTTGCCACAGGTACGATAAGTGGAAGAGTGTATTCTGATTTTTCCTTTCGTTTGGTATTAAGCGTAAGTTAAATCTCCAATGTATGTTCTATCTCATTTAAAATATGATATACTATTATTCACATTACTTGGAAGTTGGGTTGTGAATAGCCATGAATATTTATAAAGCATTAAATGATATGATATCCTATGTTGAAAAGCATTTAGATGAAAAAATAGATTATCAAGTCTTGGCAAAAATACTAGGAACTAATTCCGCTGCTATGGAAAACCTGTTTAGTCTTTTATGTGGTATTACTTTGAAAGAATATATTAGGAAAAGACGATTAAGTTGTGCAGGGGTTGATCTTGTGAATAGCCATTTACGCATCATTGATATTGCCATTAAATATCAATATGATAATCCTACTTCTTTTTCAAGGGCATTTACGAAGTTTCATGGTATCAAGCCTAAAGATGCTAGAAAAAATTTAACAGGACTACAAAACTTCCCTAAAATTCATTTTGATGAGCGGCTGATAAATAATAGTAATATTTCCTATGATATTGTGGAAAAAGAGTCTTTTACATTATATGGAATAGGGGTTAAAACAGACGATGCAACTATTTCGAAAGATGCTCCCCAGTTTTTTTCTATTATGAAGAGAAAATATCAATCAATATATGGGTCTATTCCTTATGGAATGGTTTATTACGAAAGTCGTTTTTGTAGCGATAACTACGAATATTGGATTTTATATGATAAGGAGATTCCTGAGTTTCATTCTGTTGTTTTTCCTAAATCAAAATGGTTAGTATTTCATATTCCCTCACAAGAGGCTGAAGAAATACAGAAAATATCCCATCAATTTTATTTTGAATTTTTACCTAGTGCTAAGTACCGCCTAAAACCTCTTCCAGAGCTAGAATACTATCATGATAATGAAACTGATTTTTTAATTCCCATTGAATAACTGACAAAAGAGGAATGTAAAAAGTCAGTTTTTTTTAAATTTTCTCTATATAATTTTTATAGGGGATTTTTATGAGAGTAGTAACAGAGGTATATTTTAAAAAAGAAAATATTACAAGCGATGATTGGCAAATATTTATAAAAGAAATATCAAGATATCATGGCTTTTTGAAGCATTGGATATTATTTGTACAAATTGAAAATTATAAAATACATTACTATCTAGAAACTTCCATTCTTCTTCCCACGGCAATAGAAACACTTGAATTTTGCATGTTTCAAACAAAAGAAGAATTTGTATTTTTTAAAAATGTTCCAAGAAAGTTAGACTATTTTAGTTTTCTAGAAGATAATCTTATAACACTATATGAGAAGTTTTATTATAAAAAAAAATATTTTGCTAGATTCTCTAAAAATCATATTTCGTCCTATTCGTTTAGAAAAAATATATTCCAGAAATTATCTTTATTTTAAGAATGAGAACTATTTATATAAAAGGAAACTATTTTTAAGTACGCCAACATTATTGTTAAATGTTTCCTTTCAAAATCAGAAAATGTTAAAATATACAAAAATCGCTTGATATCTTAGATAAAAAGACAGTGACATCTATTTTAAAAATAGATTCCTTTCCCTATGTATCCACATCATTATTTCTAGATATAAATCATTTTGATTTTTTTTTAGCATTCGCTTATCTTAGGATCCAGTGGATGTGGAAAATCAAAGTTTATTAGTTCTATGATTTCTAAGTTAGACCCTAGTGATTATAAAGTTATAGTGATTGATCCTCATGCTTCTTTAGAACAAGAAATTGGAGGGTTGGCCAATACGCAAAAAATTGATTTTATGCACAAAAATACACAAGTAAATCTATTTAAAATGTGCAGAAATAATATTATTTCTTCAGTAGAATTATTCCTTTCTCTATTTCAAAATTTGATAGGTGAGCATTATAATATGAAATTAGAAAGGATATTAAGACATAGTCTACATCTATTACTGATTGGAAATTGTTTTAGTTTTTATAATTTAAGAAAGTTAATCTTAGAAATAGAATATCGAAATAAGAAATTAAGACTGCTACAAGACCAAGTTCCTAAGAATGTTTTGAGTTTTTTCTATACTGATTTTAATGAAATAAAAACAAAGTCTTATATGGAATCTATCGCTCCTATTTTAACTTTTAATGATACACCTGAAAAATCCCTAGAAAGTATTTTATTCAGGATTGTTTTAATTTACAAAATTGTATGTTTTGTTCTCATCTTGCAGAATGTGAGTATTGTATTGCCAATATGCAATATACAAAAGAAGAGTATTTATTTTATAAAAAGCAAATAATAAAATGGATAATGGAAAGCTAGATTTTAATATTAAATTATTATATACTAATACCAGTAGGTGATAAAATGACTTTTGACGAATTAAACAGTCAGTATGATAAATTACAAGTAAAATATGGTGCTAAAGAGTTAGATCCCATTTATGGAGATGGCTGTAGAAGAAATCCAGACATTTGTTTTGTATTTATGAATCCAACAGCTAGGAATATTGCCTCTCATAAAACATGGAAAGGTCCAAAGGCACCTTGGGTTGGAATAAAAAATGCCTGGGATTTATTTTATCGTCTAGATTTGATTCCAAAAGATACTTATCAAGAAATTAGAAGTAAAAAAGGAAATGAATGGACAGAAGAATTTGCGAGTGAAGTATATAATGAAGTAAAAAAACATCATTATTTTATTACTAATTTGGGAAAATGTAGTCAAGTAGATGCTAGGGCGCTTCCTGATAGTGTCTTTGAACAATATCTATTCCTTTTTGAGAAAGAAATATCACTTATAAATCCTAAAGTTATCATTTTATTTGGTAATCAAGTATCATCTGTTTTTCTGAGGGAAAAAATATCTGTATCAAAATCGAGAAAACAATGTTATTTGAGAGAAATAAATAAAAAAGTTTATCCCTGTTATCCTGTATTTTATCCAGTTGGCAATGGTAGATTTAATATAGATAAAGCAGTGGAAGATATTAAATGGATAAGAGAACATGCGTTAGAAAAAGAAAATATAAAATGACATAAATTGGTAAAATTTGCAAATTTTTGAAAAATGGTATATAATAATCTTTCTTACATAGACATATGTAAAAAAGGGGATAATTATATATGGAAAGATTTGAAGAAGAAGTAGAAAAAGTGCAGTTACAAATGTTAAAATATAAACTAGCAAAAGAAACGCTACTAAATAGCCTAGAGGGCCTTATGAAAGAATTCGAATTAAATAATGATTATAATCCAGTTGAACATATAAAATCTCGAATAAAAAAGGAAGAAAGTGTAATTACAAAATTAAAAAGAAGAGGTTATGATGTTACACTTGATAATATGATAAATCATATTCATGATATAGTAGGAGTAAGAATTGTCTGCTCTTTTTTATCAGATGTCTATGATATTGTAAAAGTGTTGGAACGCTCAGAACAATTTGAGATTCTTGAGAAGAAAGACTATATTAAGGATCCGAAGGATACAGGCTATATGAGTTATCACTTGCGAGTAAAAGTGCCGATTTATTTAAATGATGGAAAAGAATTAATTGAAGCAGAAATTCAGGTTCGAACAGTAGCAATGGATTTTTGGGCAAGTTTGGACCATAAGATTCAGTATAAATTTGAAGGTGCTGTACCAAAAGAAGTGATGGAAGAGATGTATAAGTGTTCTCTCGATATAAAGAAATTAGATCATAGAATGTTAGATTTAAATATGACAGTGAATAGTTATCAGAAACAGTGATAGCTATTTTTATATATTGAAGGAAATTCATTGACAAACAAATGTACTAATAGTATATTGATAATAAGTATTATTCGTTTCATTTTGATGTGGAAAATAAAACTAAGGAGGAGAGTCTTTATGATATATTTAGACTATTCGGCAACAACGCCAGTAAATGAAGAAGTTTTGAAAAGTTTTAATATGGCAGTTCAAAACTATATTGGAAATCCTAATTCTCTCCACAAACTAGGAATAGAGGCCAAAAGATTAATCGAAGCATCTACAAAGCAGATTGCAGATATTTTAGGAGTGGATGAATCTGAAATTATTTATACAAGTGGTGCAAGTGAATCAAATAATATGGCTATTAAAGGAATTGCATTTCAATATAAAAATAGAGGTAGACACATCATTACTACTAAAATGGAGCATTCTTCCGTTTCAGAAACATTTCATTATTTAGAAAGTTTAGGATTTGAAATTAGTTATGCTAAGTTAGATGAATTTGGAAGAGTAGATATAGAGGCATTAAAAAAGATGATTCGTGATGATACTATATTAGTCTCTATTGCTAGTGTAAATAGTGAAGTAGGAGTAAAACAAGATATTGATGAGATTGGTAAATTATTAGAAAAATATCCAAAATTATTTTTTCATAGTGATGTCACGCAAAGCATTGGAAAAGAAAAAATTAATCTACGATATGTTGATCTTGCTAGCATGTCCAGTCAAAAGTTTTATGGTATGAAGGGAAGCGGTATTCTCTATAAAAAAGAGAAAATTGAAATAACACCTTTAATTCATGGTGGGAAGAGTACTACAAAGTATAGGAGTGGTACTCCCAGTTTGGGACAAATCGTTGCAACAGCAAAAGCTTTACGCCTAGCTTATCAAGATTATGAAAAAAAGCAGAAACAAGTAAGGACAATATACGATTTTTTAATTATAGAATTAGAAAAAATAGAAGAAATTCATATTAATAGTAATTCATTTTGTCTTCCTCATATTGTTAATATTAGCATTCCAGAAGTTAAGCCAGAAACATTGCTACATGCACTAGAAGAGGAAGATATATATATTTCAACGAAAACGGCATGCAGTAGCAATAACGACTCTTCTGATTCTGTATTAGCAGTTACAAATAATAAAGAATATGCTTCCTCAAGTTTACGTATTAGCTTATCACATCTTACAACAATAGATGAGATTAGTTTATTTATAGAGGTATTAAGAAAAAAAATCGATTGTCTGAAGCAACTTACTAAACATTAAAAGAGGAAGGAGAAGTAGTATGAAATTAAAAATACGTAATTTGTCAAAAAGCTATGGAAAGAAAAATGTTTTAAATAGTGTAAATTTTACGTTTGAAGAGGGAAAAATTTACGGATTAATTGGACGTAATGGTAGTGGAAAAACCACATTTTTTAATGCTATTAATGAGGATGTTGAAATTGATAGTGGTGAGATATTCTTAGATAATAAAAAGATTATGACTCAGGATATTGGCTATGTTTTGGCCACACCTAACGTTCCAGAATTTTTAACAGGAAAAGAGTTTCTTACCTTTTTTCTAGAAGTAAATAAAAATAAGATTAAAAATCCTAAATCAATTTCAGAGTATTTTAATATGGTGCAAATGAGTGAAGAAGATCAAGACAAAATTATGAAGGAATATTCCCATGGTATGAAAAATAAAATACAACTTTTAATACATATCATTAGTAATCCCAAAGTATTATTGCTAGATGAGCCTTTAACATCTTTTGATATTGTGGTACAAGATGAGATGAAAAAGTTATTAAAAGATATAAAAAAAGAACATATTTTAATTTTTTCAACTCATATTTTAGAAATCGCCATGGACTTATGTGATGAAATTGTAATTATCCATGATAGGAAGTTAGAATTAATAGAAAAAAAGAACCTAAATCGTCAAGATTATAAAAAGAAAATTATTCAAAACTTAAAAGGTGAAACCCATGTTTAATATTCTAAAAACATCTTTTAAAATTGATATTACTTATACTATTAATTCCTTTATTTATACATTAAAACATACACCTATTCTGAAGACTTTTTTTGAAAAAGATTTATATAAAAGTATGAAAGCAAAAAAAGTAATAAGAGTAATCGCTTTTATTTGCTCATTTTTACGAATGATCGCTTCTAAGTTTATTTATCTAGGTTTTATTTATGGAGTATTATCTATTTTATTTCCTAAAGTAGAGGGGGGGTTATTTGCTCATGTCTTCTTCTTTTTCACTTGTATTGGCATGTTCATCAACGATACTATTTTAAGTGTTGGTAGAAAAAAATATTATAGTATTATTACAATGGGAATGGATGCCAAAAAGTATACACTAGCTTATTTTCTATTAAATCTATTTACAACTTTTACATTTAACTTACTTAGTTTGTCTGTTTTTTTTATAGCAGTATTTAACATGAATTTTATCCTTCCTCTTATTCTTAGTGGACTAGTGGTATTATTAAAAATAATTGGAGAGGCATTAAATATTTGCTTCTATCGCAAAACAGATACATTACTACTTAGTAGAAATTCTATTTATTTTCTAATTTTAATAACGGGATGTCTATTGGCACTAGGACTTCCATATTTACATGTATACCTGTCTTTATCCATGTATTATATTCTTTTTATAATTGCACTGGTCATTTCCATCATTTGTATTATTTATATTTTGCGAATAGAAGATTATAAGAAGATGTATAAAAAAATTAATACAATTCGTGCTATTATGAATAGCGAAAACCGTGATGCCTATAATAAGCAAATGGCAATAGAGATTAGAAAAAAGGATTATAAAATTAATGATAGAAAATTAATCGGTAAAACAGGATACGACTATTTCAATACTATTTTCTTTTTACGACATAGGGTAATTCTTTCTAGTTCTGCGCATATTTATGCTATATTTGCCCTTGTGTTATTTTTAATAACAATAGTTATCATTATGGGGGAGCCTAGTTATAAAGAAACAGTTTTAAATATGATTACAAATCATTTTTCATGGATTATTTTAATAATGTATTTTATCAACAGGGGTTCTATTATTACACAAGCTATGTTTTATAACTGCGATCGTAGTATGTTAAGCTTTAATTTTTATAAGGAACCTAAAGTAATTTTAAATGTTTTTAAAGAGAGACTAAAAACTGTTGTGAGAGTTAATTTATTACCTGCTATAGTAATCGGCATAGGAGTCGTTATTGTATTATTAATTTGTACAGAAACATTTATGCTTTCTTATCTTGCTGTATTATTTTCTATTATCATGTTAAGTGTATTTTTCTCAGTACATTATCTAGTAATTTATTATTTGTTGCAGCCATACAATATTAACATGGAAATGAAAAGTATTTCGTTTTCACTAGTCAGTTTTCTAACTTACTTTTTCTGTTATTTATGTAAGGATATTCATCTTTCCTTCTCTTGGTTTTCGCTAATTATTACCACTTTTACCATTCTTTATGTAGTTACTTCTCTTGGTGTTATTTATAAAAAAGCACCTGCTACTTTTAAATTAAAATAAAGTAGCAGTTATCGTACTAAAAAATATTTTTATACATATAATATTAGTAGTAATTATATTAATTATTTTCTTATTTTATAAAGAGATTTTAAACTTTATAGTACAAAATAAGAAATACCTAAATTGACAGTGTCCTAAAAGTATGATAAACTGAATTTGTTTTTAAGGAGTGTAGATATGAAGAAATCTATTATAGTCAGTGGTATACTATCGACGGTTGCCATTGTCATGATTGCGATTGCAATGACACTACAAATAAACAAAAATTATGGAAAAATTGATAGAAGTACAGTTGTAGCATTAAATCAGATTGATATAAAAAGTATGGCGTCATCTAATAAGGTTGCAGATTCTCCAGAAAAAGAACAGCAGGATAATTCAGTAGAAGAGACTGCCCCAGTAGTTGTGGAAGAGACACCAATAGAGGTTGCTTCTCAGCCAGAAGAGGAGACACCACCTGTTCCAGTAAGAGAGGAAGTTTATGGAAATCTTACACTAGAGGAGTTAAGTGCTAAGATTGATCGTAATTTGGGTTCTACGGTAGCAGGAAAGGGAAGTTTAATTGCAACCCGCTCTATAGAGCTAGGAGTAGATCCTTATATTGCGACAGCTATTATGTTACATGAGACAGGATGTAGTTGGCAGTGTAGTAATTTAGTAATAAGTTGTAACAATGTAGGTGGACAAAAAGGAGCTCCTGGTTGTGGTGGTGGTAGTTACAAAAGCTATCCAACATTAGATGAGGGAATTATAGGATTTATTGATAATCTATATAATAATTACTATGCAAGAGGCTTAAATACTGTAGAGACAATTGGCCCACGTTATGCACAAAGTACGACTTGGGTTTCTAAAATTAATTCATATATTGAAAAAATAAGAGCAAGCTAGTCTAATATGACCCTCGTTTCTTTGACAAAATAGAAACGAGGTTTTTATATGGGTAAATAAGCTATGGAGATAAAATATTAGAAACTATTAATAGGCTGACCCACTTTTGGAGTATAGTTCAGCTTTAATCTTTTTAATTTTAGCGACATAATCTATATTCTTTGATTTATAAAGTTCGCTTTTTATGATAATTTTCATAGATTTCTGGAATAGCTTTTTCTAATAAACTTATTTTATTATTTATAAATAATTGATTATCTTTGTCAATGGAAAAAGTATATTGAAAATAATTTTTATGTCAATTGGTTATTTACCATGCATACTGTCTAATATCTTACATAAAATAGAAGTAAAACGGTATATACTTGACAAAAATTTAAACTTTTGATATAATGTTGCCGTAGTAATTGATGGCACACTATTCTAGTCAATTACTTTATTATGAAGACGGGATTAAAACACCGTTAAAGAGCACATCTGTGAAACCTTTGGTGTTTGCTTCTTACGCCCAGTTTGGGGTGGATGCTGAAGGGATAGGGTATTGGGCGTCCGTAATGGCATACGATAAACGACCCAATATCTGTGGAGACCTATCTTTGTGGTAAGCCTATACGCCAACCAAAAAAATGTTTTCGGCTGACGGACTTATTACGATTTAGGATTAAACCTACTATGTGGCGAAAGCTATGAGTAGCGTAGCTTGTCTTGAGTGAAAATGTTGGGATCATTGATCTGCCTTAAAAATTTTGGCCGAAGTTTTTAAAGTTGCAATGTGAAATCATTTTTGCAAAAAAGAATTAATAATAAAGTTTGGTGAGGAAATCTCCTAGAGTGATGTCACTTGGGATTGCAGTGGGCACTAAGTGGTGATCAAGCCATACTATGTTAGTATTAACTTCTAGTAATGGGGAACCGCGTAGTTGGTAACGACTACGTAGAAGTTAGGGAAATCCTGCTTGACCTAAGGCTCAAAGTTTACCAAGAGATAGCCATTTTTGAATTTGAATTAGAGAAGCAAAAGAAATTTTGCTTTTTTGCTTTTTTATTTATATAATAGTAATAGGTGATGATATGAATCGAGCTGAAAAAAGCAAAATAAAACAGGAACTTAGAAGCTTGGAAGTGCAAACAAGAAGAAGAGAAAAAAAGAAGAAAGAATTAGTAAATTGGAAGTGGATTATTACCATTTTTACAATTTCCTTCTTTTTATCTTTTGGACTTTCCTTTTTATCAGAAGTAACAATTAAGCAATCAACCTTAATAGTTAGTATTTTAATTACATTAGTATTTATTTTTTTGGGAATTTTATTTGATATTATAGGAGTATCCGTAACATCTAGTGATGCTAGTATTTTTCATTCAATGAGTGCTCGTAAAGTCAGAGGGGCAAAAATTGCTGTTAAGTTCCATAAAAATGCTGAGAAAGTCTCTAGTTTTTGTTGTGATGTAGTAGGGGATATTTGTGGCGTAATATCTGGGGCTTCTGGTATTACTATCACAGCCCTATTAGTTAAAACGTTTAGCTGGGATTTACTGTTTACAACGCTTGTAGTAACGGGAATTATTTCGGCACTTACGATTGGTGGAAAAGCAATTGGAAAAAGTTTTGCTGTTAATAAAAGTAATATTATTCTCTATCAATTCGCTAAAATTATTTCCTATGTCTATCCTTGTAAATAGGATAGACTTATTTTTTTTTATTCACCTTATCGTCAAAATATCTAGTAGCAAGATCTAGGGGTTTTTCATCTGATTTTTGATAGATGTTATTACTAAATAAATTATCTCTAACGATAGTCATATCATATAAAATAGAGATTTGATAGTCATCCATTTCTTTTGTAAGAGTTTCAAAACTTTGCTTTTGTTTTTCTGAAACTTCTTCGGGCATAAAGACCATCGCTTCTTTTCCATATTTTTCTATTGTACTTGCATGAGTAAGATTGGCAATTACAATATTTCCATAAGATTGTAAATAATAAGCATATAGTTCTGCAGGAGAATTATCGTTTATATCCTGCTTATTTAGTATTTCTTTATAATATTTTTTACAAAAATCGCGAAAGGCAAGATTATGATAAAAGTAAAATGTAGATAATCCAAAGTAAGTAATTTCGCCCTCTTCAAGTTGCTCACATCCTTTTGATGGGATAATTGCAATTTTATAGTCATCGATAGAGTTTTTTACCATTTAATTCACATCCATTCGTTTTAGTTAATATATATTCTTTATCTTACATAATAAAGGGGTGGATTCATAAAGGTAAATCCTTTATGATAAGGTAAGAAAAAGTTATATTCTACTAAAGAAAGTATACATGAAAAATTAAATATTATCAATGAAAAAAGAGAAAAATATGCAGATATAAGAAAGATAAAAAAACCAGAAAAAGATAGATAAATGGTCTAATAACAGTCAAAGAAAGAAGGAAAATACAAGATAGTCAAAAAAAATAAAAAAAAGAAAATAGTCAAAAAGATAGTCAAAAAAAAATGAAAGTGTTGATGTAGAAGAAAAAATAGGTTATTTATCATAAAGGATTTACCTTTATGATATGAGTGGGGGGAACCCGAGAGTATATGATGGGAGATTACGCCCCAGGAGGAGAAAGGCATTCAGGAAAGAGTATATCAGAACATTCAGGGTATACAGGACTACTGCAGGATGGGACCAAGATAACAGGAAAGGACTTTCTGAAAGATAAGTATTATGATTTTTATGAAAATAGTGACCCACTAATGGCATGTAAAGGAAGAGCTTGTACATCCCATGCGTTAAATGAGACACGGGCTGGTATGGAGATTATACATATATGATAACAACACTATTGGTTATAGCAATAACAATGGGTCGTTTCGCCTTGTATTAAGTGCGACACAGTTATCTTGTTAGAGAATTTAGAAGTTTTGAAAGAAATAATAAAATTTTATACAAAATAAAAAATTCATAAAGTTAAATACTTTATGAGTTTTTTTGAAATACTTATCTTACTT
>CAJUHO010000019.1 GCA_910586195.1 uncultured Bacilli bacterium | reverse complement strand
TTTATTAAAAATAAAAAGACTATTAACAAATTTTACTTTGTCAACAGCCTGAAGTTTATATTATAAACTTGAAAATCCTAAAATAACAAAAGTTAACGATAAAGAAACAACATTAAGTTTTTTATATTGCGATTTTCAACAAAATTCAGATATAGAAAGAGATAAATATGCTTTACCTTTGATTTTACCAAATATAGAAAATTATTTAGTACCAACTCAACCATTTTATTTAGAGCAATTAAAACAAGAGGTTGAAATATTAAAACAGGAAGTCAATTACGATGATATGTGTAAAGAAATACATGACGATATGAAAGCGAAACGATTTTGAAATAAATGAGGGGGAAATTAAAATGTTCGAAAATATAAAAAAAGGATTATACTTTAGCAAAATGCAACTTTTATTAAAAAAAGGCGTAGATGATGGTAATATTGTGCCTTTTGATGATGAATTTTACGAAAAAATGAGTCATACTTATGTTAGTTGTTTACCAGTATCTATACACATGAAATATTTGAAACCTATAGTTGAACCAGGAAAATGTTATGATAGAAGTTTATATATGTTTTTTTGCTTTCCTAATGCAGTTTTAGTTCGTGGAGATAACAAGGATTTAGAATTGAGATATGGTAAGGATAATGCAGGTCATGGATGGATTGAAATGGATGGCTATTGTTATGATCCATCATTATTACTTAGATTTAAGAAGGAAACTTATTACGAAATATATAAACCTTATAATGTTTCTAAAACTACAACAAATGAGTATATAAATTGTTGCGATTCTAATAAACAATTTTATGAAGATATAGTAAATACTAATCTAAGTGATTTTCTACCCAATGGAAGAAAAAGAACTGATTTATGTGTTATGATTCCATTAGTTCAGGGAATCGCTGAGGCGGGAACTGATGAAAACTTTAAAAAAGAGTTAAACGGTTATTTAAATTTAATTCAATATGATGAAATGAATACTGCATTTCAAATGTGTTTAGAAGAAGTAAAAAAAATTAGAAAAATGTAGAATTATTTTTTAGAATAATTTAGATATTTCTCAGTATTGTATGTATCTGATTACTGAATTTAGCGAAAAGCTGTAGATTACGATTACTATCATACCATTGGGGAATGTATTCGAACTTTTAGATATAGAATCAATTCGATTGAATTGGTTTTTTCGTTTTAAGAAAAATATATAAAGTTTGTTGTCCATGATTAGGGCAATAAAAAACGTAATAGAATTATTTTATTTGACAGAAAAAAGCGTTTAAGAGAAAGATTTATGCTAAAATATATTTGATAAATAAATAGTATTTTTGTAGAGGTGATTTACTTGAAAAAAATTTTAATTGTAGAAGATGATACTGGTATTCATAATATAATAGAAGAATTATTAAAAAATGAAAATTACATAATATATAATGCTTATTCTGGTACAGAAGCTTTACTATTACTAGAAAAGGAAAAATATGATTTGATATTACTTGATTTAATGTTGCCTGCAATCAGTGGCGAAGAAATAATTAGAAAAGTAAATGATACACCTATTATTGTATTAAGTGCTAAAGCTTCATCTGATGATAAAGTAGGTTGTTTATTATCTGGTGCTAACGACTATATAACAAAGCCATTTGATGGTAAAGAATTACTTGCAAGAATTGCAGTACAATTAAGACGAAAAAATAATACTAGTATTTCAGAAACGTTAAAATATAAGACCCTTGAACTACTAAATGATAATCATACTTTACTTATTTCCAATAAAAAAGTAAATTTAACAAAAACAGAGTATGCAATTTTAAAACATTTACTTTTAAACCCGCATCAGGTGATACCAAAAAATAGGTTGCTTGATTTAATTAAAATAGATACAGAAGATTGTAACGAATTTTCACTAAGAGTTCATATAAGTAACCTACGAAAAAAAATCAGAGATTGCATAGAGGATGAATACATTGAGTCTATTTGGGGAATTGGTTTTAAAATAAAAGAATAAATCTTAACAAAATCTTAACAATTTCTTAACCATTTTCTTAACACTTTTTTATTAAAATGGATATTGGAAGGGAGAAAGATTATGGAAACAGTATTACAAACAAATAATCTTGAAAAAAAATATAAGGATTTTAAAGCCTTAAACGGTGCTAATATTCATATTGAAAAGGGGGCAATATATGGACTTATTGGAAAAAATGGTGCAGGAAAAACAACACTGATTAGAATTATTTGTGGATTACAGGAACCTACAAATGGTGATTTTTCTATTTATGGGGTAAATAATAATGATAATAATATAGCAAACATTAGAAAGAGAATGGGCGCTATCATTGAGTCTCCATCTATTTATGGAGAAATGAGTGCAAAAGATAATTTGATTGAACAGTATAAGTTGGTGGGAATGCCAAGTCTTGATGGAATAGAAGAACTCTTGGAATTGGTTGGATTAGAAAACACAGGAAAGAAATGTGTAAAAAACTTTTCCTTAGGAATGAAACAAAGATTAGGTATTGCCATTGCTCTTGCCAGTAATCCAGATTTCTTAATTTTAGATGAACCTATTAATGGACTTGATCCACAGGGAATTATAGAAATGAGAGAGTTGATTTTAAGACTAAATAAAGAAAGAAGAATCACTATTTTAATATCTAGTCATTACTTAGATGAGTTATCGAAAATAGCAACACACTATGGATTTTTGGATAAGGGCTCTATCATTAAAGAAATATCAAGTGTTGAACTTATGGAAAGGATGGAACATAAATTCACCTTAAAAGTAAATAATCTAAAAGACTTTGTTAAGTACTTTGAAGAAAATAAAATTTCTTATGAAGTAATGGATAATAGAACTATCGATGTCTATGGTAAATATAATTTATCAAAATTCATAAGAGATTTATCCAAGAAAAATTTAATAGTAGATGAGATTCATGAGACTGAAGAATCATTAGAAAACTATTATATGAATTTAATTGGAGGAATCAAAAATGATTAGATTATTAAATGCTGGTTTTACTAGGCTAAGAAAAAATAAAGTATTTTGGATTTTATCTATTTTTACCATTGGCTTTGCTTTGCTCATTCTTAGTGTCAAATACGGTAATATGAAAAGATATGGAGAAACTGTAGAAGTAGGACAACTTCTACTAAATTATCCCATCATAATTGGAATTGTTATTGCCATATTTACAAGCTTATTTTTAGGAGTAGAGTATTCTGATGGAACACTAAGAAATAAAATTAGTATTGGTCATAAAAGAATCAACATTTACTTATCCAATTTAGTATTAATTACTATTACGAGTTTATTGTTCTACATAATATTTTTTATAATTATAATTATGATTGGGATACCACTATTTAGTGTGGGTACAATTTCTGTCACACAACTGCTGATAAAAACATTAATTGCCTTTATTACTATTATTGCTTACTCAAGTATATTTACTTTTTTTGCTAGTGTTATTTCGAATAAGACGATTATTGCTATTACAACGATTCTTATTTCTTTTTTACTAATGATATTTGGAATCTATTGTTACAGTATGTTGAATACTCCTAAAACAATAGAACAGGTAACTATAGAAAATGGAGAGACAAAAGTAGAGAAAGTACCTAACCCTAAATATCCAAATGAACAAATGATGAAGGTATATCAAGCATTGTTAGATGTAAATCCTGCAGGTCAAATGTTCCAACTTGGAGAAAGGTCATCAAAATTAGAAATATTACCATTGTATTCTTTCCTAAATTTGCTAACTTTTACGGGATTAGGCTTTGTATTATTTCAGAAAAAAGAATTAAAGTAAGTAGGTGATTATTATGACTATCTGGTTTTATTTGTTCTTAATAACATTAGGTTTATCTATGTTCTTATTTTTTAAAGTGGTACTTATAAAAAATGAAGTGAAAAATATTGGTAAATCTTTGTCAATCATTTTGAAATCAGATACAAATAATTTAATTACAATTAGTTCAAATGATAAGGAATTGAAGAGACTAGTAAACCTGCTTAATAATAGTTTAAAGGAATTACGAAAGCTAGAACTTGAATATAAAAATGGAAGTGGGGAACTTAAATCATCTATCACTAATATATCTCATGATTTAAGAACCCCGCTTACTGTTATAAGGGGCTATTTGGACTTAATAGATAATGATGGACTTTCAGAAAGGCAAATAAAATATTTGAAAATTATAAATATTAAAGTAAAGGATTTAACGACTCTTACAGAGCAGTTGTTCGATTTCTCAAAAAGTATAGATGTCCAAAATGAACTAAAAAAGGATAAGATTTGTATAAATAATATCTTAGAAAACACCATTGTCAGCTTTTATAGTTTATTGAAAGAATATAACATTACTCCTAAAGTAGAAATATGTAATGAGAAAGTTATTAGATTATTAAATGAAAATATGCTGAAAAGAATTTTCGAAAATATTATATCGAATGCTATTAAATACAGTGAAAAAGATATTAGTGTAAAAATGTATAAGAATGGTACAATAGAGTTTTCTAATAAAACAAATAAACTAGATCAGGTAAGTTTAGAAAAAATGTTTAATAGATATTATACAGTAAGAAATGCGAAAAAGTCTAATGGGATAGGATTATCTATTGCTAAACAACTGGTAGATTTATGTGAAGGGAGCATAGAGGCAAAATATAAAAATAGTATTCTGACAATTAAAGTGAAGTTTTGATATTTTTGATAATTATGTTAAAATAATAGGAAATAAACAGGAAAGTTATGTCGATTGAAAAATGATGAGAAAATAATATGGAATTTATAAATGCGAAAACAATGCTTACAAAGGTTAAATATGGCAATGAGTGGTATGGTATCGATTATAATATGAATTTATATCGAGGTTGTTCTCATGGATGCATTTATTGTGATAGTAGAAGTAGTTGCTATCGTATAGATAATTTTAATGTAGTTAGAGGTAAAGAGAAAGCGCTATGTATTTTAGAACAAGAAATATCTAAAAAAAGAAAGAAAGGTGTTATTGGTATAGGTTCTATGTCTGATACCTATAATCCTAAAGAATTAAAATATGAACAAACAAGAGGGGCATTGAAGCTTATATTAAAATATGGATTTGGTGTTTCTATTGATACTAAGAGTGATTTGATTTTAAGAGATATAGATTTATTAAAGCAAATAAATTCAAAAAACAATGTCATTGTTAAGTTTACTATTACGACTGCTGATGATGGATTATCAAAAATACTAGAGCCAAATGTCTGTGTATCATCGAAGAGGTTACAGGCCATTAAGGTGCTGTCTGATAGCGGGATATTTGTAGGTATTATGTTAAACCCTGTGTTACCATTTATTACAGATAAGCCTGATGATATAAGAAAATTAGTGAAACTCGCATACGAAAATGGCGCTAAATTTATTCATACCTATTTGGGAATGACTTTAAGAGATAATATGAGGGATTATTATTTTAATCAGTTAGAACAAAATTTTACTGGGTTAAAAGAGAAATATATAAAATACTATGGCAATCGTTATAATTGTATTGTACCAAATTATAAAAAATTATATAAGATATTTATAGATGAATGTAATAAGTATGGAATTTTATATAATATGAGTGATATTATAGAGGCTTATAAAAAAGAAGTGAAAAATAATGAACAAATAACACTGTTTTAAAATGGTGAATGGTAATTATTTTTTATAAAAAGTGAAACTTTAGGAGGCAAATTTCGATGAAAAAGCAATTAGAGGAATTGGAGAGAATCTTTGAGCATGCTAATCAAATGTTTTTAAAACAAAATGCTATGCTGTTTGAGGCACAAGTATCAGAGCGTACCTTATGTGGTGCCTTGATGATTGAATTACATGAGGCATTGAAATACACCAAGTACAAAGATTATTTTGTAGATGTAGAATATAATCGAAATGTTGGTGGAACACTAAAGACTATAAAGAAAACAATACAGGGATTAGAACAACAAATTGTACCAATTAACTGTGACTTGATTGTACATAGTAGAGGTCAAAAAAAATTCCAAGACAACCTTATAGCATTAGAGATGAAAAAGTCTAATGCCATAAAAAAGATAAGGACAAAGATAGAGTTAGACTTGAATGTTTAACTAAAAGTAAAAATCAAGATATTTGGAGTTATGATGGAAAAGTATTTCCAGAACATGTATGTGGATATGGTTTAGGAATATATTATGAAGCGAACTTTAAAATGAAAGCGATTTTAGTAGAGTACTATAAAAAAGGAGAGCTTTATTATAAATATAAGATTAATATAGACTAGAAATTAGCCTGTTTTTTAACATATTATAATTGACAAATAGTAGATTTTATAATAAAATTGGCTTGTAAATCAATGAGAAGGACATAGCTTATAGAATGATTTTAAAAGAGAGTTATCGGTTGGTGAAAGATAATAAAATAGTATATAAGTTCCTACCTTTGAGTGAAATGTAAACATTTCCGGTTAGACGACCGTTATATGAATTAAGTAACCTAAGGATGGTACCGCACTCTGTGCTCCTTTACCATTCTTTTATTATGGAGGAGAAAATATGAAATTAAGTAGTTTGAATATTAAAAAAATTGATTTATCAAATATTGATCAGAATTATGCTGGACAAGATATTTTAATGAAAATTGGAGAATTGTATCAATATGAAAGTGGAATTTATGGTAGTGGTCATTTATGGACTAAATTAGAAAGAATAGTTGAAAATATTATTATTGAAGAACTTGATAAAGTAGGGTGTATTCAAGTGGATTTTCCTAAACTACAACCAAAGAAGGTATGGGAGCAATCAGGACGCTGGGATTTATATACTAAACAAAATGATATTATGTTTACCTTAAATAATAACTTTGGAGAATACGGACTGGCGCCTACTGCAGAAGAATGTGCTACTATATTTGCTGCAAATAGATTATTATCATATAAAAATTTGCCTGCTATTTATTATCAAATAAGTGAGAAATTTAGAAAAGAAATTAGGACTAGAGGTTATCTTTTTAGACCTAGGACATTTGTTATGATGGATGCTTATTCTTTTGATAAAAATGAAGAAGATATGAATAAAACATATCAATTAATGCACCATGCTTATTTAAATATCTTTAAAAGATTAGGAATTTCTATTATTCCAACCGTTAGTGATAATGGCACTATGGGCGGAAAAGTATCGGAGGAGTTTCAAGCTATTACTAACTTGGGTGAAGATACAGTTCTTTATGATAATGAAAAAAATATTGGAATTAACAAAGAAGTATTATCCTTTGAAAATCGTGATGAATATTTGAAACAATTGGGAATTAATGATATTTCTTGTTTAAAGGAGTATCAGTCCGTTGAACTGGGAAATAATTTTCAACTTGGTACACAATATTCTACTAGTATGGGTCTATTTTATAAAGATGAAACTGGAAAAGAAAAACCATATTATATGGGATGTTATGGGATAGGTTTAGGCAGGATTATAGCAACTATTATTGAAAATAATGTTATCAAAGAAAATGAAAGTGTGAAGGGCTTTTCTCTTCCTATTAATATTGCACCATATAAGATTCAAATCGTTTATAAGGAAGATAAAAAAGAGTTTGCGGAGAAATTATATCAAGATTTAAATAAACACGGAATTTCCGCTATTATAGATGATAGAATAGATTATTCCCTAGGAAGCAGAATAAAAGACTGTTATGTTTTGGGAACTCCCTATATTGCAATTATTGGAAATCAATCGGATGGGGTAATGATCGAGGTAGAAGAGACCAAAACTGGAAAGAAGTTTTCAAAAACAATAGAAGAAATTATAGAACTTGTCTCACCTTAGTTTTAATGATAGTAAAGTAGGAAGTGATTAAATGATTTTATGTATTGTTGGACCTACTGCAGTAGGAAAGACAAAGTTAAGTGTAGAACTTGCAAAAATATATAATGGAGAAGTTATTAATGCTGACGCCATGCAAGTTTATAAGGGACTAGATATCGGAACTGCTAAAGTGACACCAAAAGAAAAGCAGGGTATTCCCCATCATCTGTTCGATATTAAAGAGGTATGGGAGGATTATAGTGTATTTGATTATCAAAAGGATGCACGAGACAAAATTCAAAAAATTCTAAATAAGAATAAAGTGCCTATATTAGTTGGTGGAACAGGTTATTATTTAAAGGCGGCATTATATGATTATGTTTTTCCTATAGAGGATAAGCAGTTAGAAACTTATGATGATTTAACAGATGATGAAATATATAAAAAAATTATGTCTTATGAAACGGGAATTGTTACTGCTAAAAATAATCGTAAAAGAAATATAAGATTGTTACAAAAGCTAGAAGCAGGCTTTTCCACATTTACTACAGACTTTCGCCTTTTATATGATGATGTAATTTTTATTGGCTTAACAGCAGATCGTAATATATTATATGATAGAATTAATAGGCGATTAGATAATATGGCTATTGATCTTATTGATGAGGTAAAACCTTATTACATGAAAAATATAAAAACCAAGGCATTAATGAATGGAATTGGTTATAAAGAGCTTTATCCTTTTTTTGCGAATGAACAATCTCTTCGTAGTTGTGTTGAAAAAATTAAGCAAAATTCTAGAAATTATGCTAAAAGACAATATACCTGGTTCCAAAATCAAATGGATATTTCATGGTTTGATGTATGCTATGATAACTTTTCCAAAACAATAGATGAAGTTGGAATGTTTATAGAAGAATATATGAGAAGTAAATAGACAATTTTTATAGTTGTCTTTTATTTTGTATAGATTTAAAATTTATGCAGAGACTAATATTGGTGAAATATATGAGTATATGGGATAAAAAAGAGAAAAGTCATAAAATAGTTTCCTTAAAGGAGAATGTTTATACAGATATTTTAATTATTGGTGGGGGAATAACTGGATTAACTACTGCTTACTATTTGAAAGACTATCCTTCTGTTTGTTTGGTAGATGCTTCTGCAATTGGTCATGGTGTTACTTTGAATACAACTGCAAAAATTACTTATTTTCAGGAGCGAATTTATACAAAAATTGCTGCGTTATTAAATGAAGAAAAAGCGAGAGATTACTTACAATCACAAAGAGAGGCAATTTCTTATTTAGTAGATATTATAGAAAAGGAAAATATAGCCTGTTCTTTAACAAAAACACCATCTTTTGTGTTTGCAAATACAAAAAAAGAAGTAAACTATTTACAAAAAGAAGTCGAATTTTTAAAAAAATATCATGTTTCTGTAAAGAAACATCCGTTACCAGATAAAATTACATCTTATGATTCCTATTGTGTTGAGGATACTTATGTATTTCATCCGTTAGAATATTTAGAAGGACTTTATGAGGTTATTAGAAAAAATGGAATTTCTATTTATGAAAATAGTCCAATTATGAAAATAGAAGAAAAAAATGGTGGTTTTATTTGTTATAGTAATAATGCATGTATTAAGGCAAATAAAGTTATTTTAGCCTGTCATTATCCCTTTTTCTTATTTCCTTTTTTACTACCAATGAAGTCTTCAGTGGAAAAGTCCTATATTATTGTGAGTAAAGTACAAAAGAACAAAAATTATAGTTGTATTAGTTCTGCTAGCCCCACCTATTCTTGTAGATTCTATCAGAAAGATAATGAAATTTATCAGATTTCTCTTTCTGAAAGTCATAATATAGCTTTTTGTCAGAATGATGAAAAGCATTTTAAAAGAGTAAAGGAGATTTTTCAATTAAATGATAATGATATCGTTTGCCAGTATAGTAATGTAGATGTGATTACTAACGATTATATTCCATATATAGGAAGAATAAAAGATAATATGTATATTGGAGTAGGATACAATACATGGGGGATGACCAATGGTGTTCTGGCTGGTAAGATCTTATCAGATTTAGTGAAGAACAAAAAAAATGAATTCCAATATCTTATGAATCCACTTCGGAAAACTCTTCCTTTTTTCTTTAAATTTCCTTATTATTTATTGGGCCAAACGAAGTCTTTTATAGGACCTAAAATTAAGAAACAAAAAGGATGGTATTCCCCTAAAGTCTCTTTCTGTACAAAAAATGGTAAAAATTTGGCTATTTATATAGATGAAAATAAAAAGAAACATATCGTTTATAACAAATGTCCTCATTTGGGGTGCAGTCTAATTTTTAATGAAGTGGAAAAGACGTGGGATTGTCCATGTCATAGTTCTAGGTTTACAATAGATGGAGAATGTATAAAGGGTCCTAGTACGAAAGATATTTCTTATTTAGATTAAAAATTAAATTTCTAGAAATTATAATTCTAGATTTTTTTGCTTTTGTATATGACTTTTCACTTTTATTAAAATGTGATATGATTTACATGAGGAAAAGTATATGAAAAAGATTGTAATTCCATTATTAGAATGGTATCAGGAAAACAAGCGAGACCTCCCATGGAGAATGGAGAAAGATCCATATTATGTCTGGATTTCAGAAGTTATGTTACAGCAGACTAGAATTGAGACAGTGATTCCTTATTTTAAACGATTTATAGGAGAATTTTCCACTGTTCATGACTTGGCAAAAGTTGATGATGATAAATTATTAAAATATTGGGAAGGGCTAGGCTATTATAATCGGGCACGCAATTTAAAAAAGGCAGCTATAAAAATTGTTTCTCAATATAATGGTGAATTCCCTCAGACTTTTGAAGATATTTGTTCTTTACCTGGAATTGGCGAATATACAGCAAGTGCTATTGCCTCTATTTGCTTTTCTTTGAAAGAGGTAACAATAGACGGAAATGTTTTGCGAGTATACGAAAGACTCACTAATAGTTATGATAATATTGATGAGATGGCTATTCGAAAGAAAGTCCGTCTAGAACTTATGAAAATCATACCTTCTAATCCAGGAGATTTTAATCAGGCATTAATGGAATTAGGTGAAGTGATTTGTCTTCCGTTAGGAATACCAAGGTGTGATATTTGCCCTTTAAATAACTTTTGTAAAGCACGGGAAAAACATACTTTTTTAAATATTCCAGTTCGCTCTCCAAAAAAAATAAAGAAAAATCAAAAAATGACAGTTTTGCTATTGATATGTAACGGTAAAGTTGCTATACATAAACGCGATGATAGAGGAGTTTTGAAAAATCTTTGGGAGTTTCCTAATATTTCTGGTATGTATCAGGAAGCAGAAATTCTTCAATATTTAGTTGACTGTTCCTTTGACATTGATTCTATTACATCTAGTGTTTCTTATAATCATATTTTTACACATCTAAAATGGCAAATGAGTAGTTATATAATTCATGTTAAAGATGAAATCTCTGATTATGTGTGGGTAGATATGGATGCTTTATTACATACATATGCTCTTCCAAGTGCTTTTCATCCGTTTGTCAAAGAGGTAGAAAAAGAGTTAAAAATATGTAATGGTTAGTGTGTACAAATGCGGAAAAATGCCGTAAAATAAAAAGAGGTGATAATAATGGATAAGATAAGGACAAGAATTCTGAATGATAAAAAAATTATGGTTATATTTTTATGTGGTGTTTTTGTAGCCCTTGCCACTACAGGAATTTGCTTTACTATTCGTTCTTTTCAGATAAATGAGCAGGAAAAAGCTGAGGTTTTTGAAAAGGAGAAGGAGACTGAAAAAAAGGTAGAAATAAAAAAAAGTGAGGAGCAGAAAAATACAGATTTACAAAATCAGCAAGAGAAACAGGTAAATCAGTCTCAACCGTCTTCTGATATTAATACAGAGAATAACAGTACAGCTTCTAAAATCCCCACTTCTAATCATGGTGTGGTGGCTTCTCCTAAAACGGAAGCGGATGTGGTAGAATATTTTTATCAGCAGGAACTACTTGTTTTGCCAAATAGTGAACAAGATATTACAATTCGTCAACGTATAAAGGATGGAGTTACTACAATTTATAATTTTTTATTTCATGGAGGAACTATTTATGGAAAGACATTTCAAGAATTAAGTAGTAGTGCTAAATTAAAGGTGCTAAATATCGCCCTTTCTATTGATCAAAAAATTGATTCTTATTTTCCAAACTATAAGGAAAGTATTAAACAAGGTGCTAGCAATCTAAAGTCTAAAATAGTGATTACTTATTTGGAAACTATTAATCGTATTTGTTCTAACCATGAAGAGATTTGTACTCAAGCCCGTGAAGATTTTCAAACAATGAAGAAAAGTTTTCAAATTACTTTTTCATTAATTAAAGATTTTGCTAAAAGTGGTAGTATTGCACTGAAAGAGTGGTACTTGAATATCAGATAAAATAAAAAGCATTCTATAATTTGATGCTTTTTATTTTTTACAGAAAAATTTTTTGTTTTTCCTATAATATAAATAGGAGGTTTTATATGACTGAAATGATAGATATTTTACATTTGAAAAATGAATTTAGAAAAATTAGAGATTTGGGATGGGTTAAGAGTGTGAATGAGGGGCCTGGAAGTATTGGGCTTACTTTTGAAAAGTTACTGGGAAAAGAAAATTTTGAGCTTCCAGATTATTTAGGAATCGAATTAAAGACACATAATCGTTATAGTAAATCATATACTACGTTATTTAATGCTACACCAGATGGAAAGTACTTGTTTGAAATTAAGAGGTTAAAAGAAATGTATGGTTATCCTGATAGAATTCTTAAAGATTGTAAAGTTTTTCAGGGGGAGATTCAAAGCAATAGACGGGTGAAAATTGGTTGTTTTTATGAATATCAGTTAGAAATCAATCGTTTAGACAAAAGGGTTTATTTATGCATTTATAAAAAGAATACACTAGTTGATAAGCAAACATTTTGGTCGTTTGATTGGTTACAGGAGAAGTTTGAACGTAAACTATCGCTTTTAGCATTTATTGAGGCGGAGAAAAAAGTAGTGAAAGGCCAAGAGTATTTTCGATATTTGTTTATGAAAATTTATCATTTACGAAGTTTTGATTATTTTCTACAAGCTTTGGAAGATGGTGCTGTTATTGTAAGCTTTACAGTAGGGGTTTTTAGAAATGGAAAAAGAAAAGGAGAGATTCATGATCATGGTACCGCATTTCGGATTTATAATTATGATTTTTGGAGACTGTTTGATAAAGTATAATTTTTGGTAGTAGTATAGAGCGTTTGGTTTCCAGAGGGATGCAGGCATAAAAAAACTTATATCTTTATGATATAAGAATATTTTCAAATAAATGGTCGGAAAGACAGGATTTGAACCTGCAACCCTCTGGTCCCAAACCAGATGCTCTACCAAGTTGAGCCACTTTCCGATGACTGAAATAATGATACAACAAGAAAAACGGGTTGTCAATGCTTTTTGTGATTAAATTCAAGGTTTTATTTGTTTTAATCATAAAAATAGTATGATTTTTTAAAAAATTAATTAATATATTTTCTAATATGAAAAAAGTGTATTTAAAAAATCCTATTTTTTTAAGTGGATATAAATTCGGTCATGTGTTATAATAGACTAGAATAAGAGGGTGTTTTCATGTTAGGAAAAATCATTGAAATATTGGAAAACAGTGTTATCGTAGAACTTTCTATTGATATTAATCAGCAACCTAATTTGGTTAATTTACATGTTGTTTTTGAAAATGGTAATGAGAAAATTATTGGAGAAATAGTCAATATAAATCAATCTAAAATGTTTGTTAGTATTGTAGGAGAGTTGAAAGAACATAATTTTACTCCAGGAGTATCATCCAAACCTTCTTTTAAATCTCTTGTCAGAATGGTTAGAATGGATGAGTTAGAAACTTTTTTAGGAAGGCAACAAACGGTAGATGGTTATACTTTTTTTGGATTTTCTAACGTTTATAAAAATTATAAGATTAATGTGTCTGTAAATGACTTTTTTAGTAATCATTTTGCGATTCTTGGAAATAGTGGAGCAGGTAAGAGTTTTACAGTATCTAGTATTATGCAAAAATTATTTTTATCTAGAACAGATGCTCCCATTGGTGCTAATATTTTTATATTTGATGCTTACGGAGAATATACCAATGCTTTTAAAGATTTAAATAAAGCTAATTCACTTATTCACTATAAAACATATACTACTAATACTCATTTTTCAGATACTGAAGTTATTAAAATTCCTGTTTGGTTATTGGATGTTGACGATTTAGCACTACTTTTAGATGTTACAACACCAAATCAATTGCCTATTATTGAAAAGACTTTAAAACTTGTTCCAATACTAACAGGTAATTCTCCTGATGTTATTAAGCATAAAAACGATATCATTGCACGAGCTTTAGAAGATATATTACTTAGTGGGCATGAAGCTACTAAAATCCGTGATCAAGTAGTGGCGGTCCTTACTAAATTTAATACAGAAGAGTTAAATTTAGAGGCTACGATTGCACAGCCAGGTTATGTACGTACCTTTAAACAATGTCTATTAATCGATAAAATGGGAAAAATGCAAGAAATGGAATTGATTGTTGACTTTGTGAAAGGATTCATTGATGATAACTTGGCATTAGGAACAGCGCCTGAACAAGCAGTCTATTATACTCTTAATGATTTAGAACAGGCTATGGAGTTTGCACTTATTTCTGAAGGAATATTAAAAAGTGATAAAGTTTTTGATTATGCAAATGTTTTAAGTGTCCGTCTTCATAGTTTGGCAAATGGGGAAGAAAGAGCCTATTTTGATTATCCTGAGTATATAAGTAGGACAGCCTATATCCAAAAATTATTAACAGATCCCTTTAGTAACAGTAAGTGTCAAATAGTGAACTTTAATATTAACTATGTGGATGATCGTTTGGCTAAAGTAATGACTAAAATTCTTTCTAAATTGTTATTTAATATGGCGGTAGAAAATCCTACACGTGGTAGTATGCCATTTCATATTGTTATTGAAGAAGCACATCGCTATGTTCAGAAGGATACAGATACCGAGATTTTAGGTTATAATATCTTTGATCGTATTACAAAAGAAGGTCGTAAATATGGAATCATTTTAGGGCTAATTACACAGCGTCCTTCGGAACTTTCTGATACAGCGATTTCTCAGTGTTCTAATTTTATTATTTTAAGAACTCTGCATCCTAAAGATTTAGACTATATTAAGAATATGGTTCCAAATGTGTCACAAGAGGTTATTGTACAGTTAAAGAGTTTAAAACCAGGAAATTGTGTAGCCTTTGGTAGTGCCTTTAAAGTACCAGTTTTTATGTATGTGGAAAAACCTAATCCTACACCTTTAAGTAATAATGTTGATGTTAATCAACTTTGGTATCATTATACTCAACAGCAAGTAACTCCTAGTGTATTACAAGAGAAAATTGTCCCAATTGAAAGGGTGGAAAACATGGAAAGCCCAATTTAATTTTATATTTTAAAAAATATACTTTTATAAATATAAAAAGTATGTTACAATGATAAATAGATAGAGTAGACTTAAAGAAACTTGATTGGAGGAGAAAAGATGGCATTAAATAAATTAAAAGGATTGTTTGGACCAGAAGAAGATATGAGTGAAGATATTGTAGAAGAAGAGTTTTATTCTACGACAAGAGAAGAGTATCATGATGAAAATGGTATGGCTGGTTCTAAAATGATGTTATTAGAGCCTCGTGCTTATTCTGAATCTCAGCAAATTTCTGATTATTTAAAAGCAAGAAATGCTGTTGTTGTTAATTTGAAAAGAGTTACACCCGATCAAGGTAAACGCATTGTAGACTTTCTTAGTGGTACTTTATATGCAATTGGTGGTGACTTACAAAAATTAGGTGGTGGTATTTTCCTTTGCACACCTAACAATATTAATGTAGAAGGAAAGATTAGTGATGATAAAGAGCCTTCTGTAAAGAATAGTCGTAGCAAAAAAGAAAAAGAGGATGATGATTTTAACTGGTAGGCTTTTTAATATCTGAGGTGATTATATGGAAAAATTTAATTACGAACCAAATGGATATAATCGCAAAGAAGTGAATCGATTTATTAATGATGTTATTGTTCAAACAGAGGGCATTATTAAAAAATATCAATCTCAATCAAGAGAAATTGATAATCTAAAGAAAGAATTAGAACATTATCAGAGCATAGAGGATTCACTGAAGCAAGCTATTGCAAGTGCTGAGATGACAGGAAATGATATTAAGCATTTAGCTCGAGAAGAGGCGACTATGATTATTGATAATGCCAAAAATAATGCAGATCGTATTGTTAACGAGGCACTTTTGAAGGCTGAAAAGATTGAGATAACTAGACAAAATTTGGAAAACAATATTAAAATTTTTAAACGAAAACTAAAACTTATTATGGAACAACAGATGGCCGTTGTTGAAGAAATAGAAGTATTGGAATTAGATGGATAGCTTTTATGAGTAATAAGTATTTATAAATATATCAGGATAATATGTAATAACGGATATTTCGTTAAATATTCGTTTTTTTATTGGATTTTTATCTTTATCTTTAAAGAAATTTAGAACATTATTAATACAATTACTATTTAACACATAAACCATGATTTCTTTTTGATTGTCTAACTGCTGTGCAAGAATAGCATCATTTAGCATGGCACTATTAAAAATGTAAATATTAAGATCTATATAATTGGTGTTATTTGTTAAAATGTACCAGGCCAATTGATAGTCTTTTGCTTCCTTTTGTAGCATAGTAAGTAGACTTAAGTTTGTTGACATTAAGTTAATATTATGATTTGGATAACGCTTTATAATATTTATGATTTGTGTAATATAAAATAAGTTTTGTTGATAGAGAATTTCTGCATTATAATCAGTGGTAATTGGCTGGTTAAGTGGAATAATATTTAATATGATTCTTTTATTAAAGTTGGTAAGAAGATTTAAATAAGTTTCTAATGGTTCTATTTCAGAATTTTTAATTTCTTTTAATGTTTGACTTTGAATATCTTTTAAAACGATATTAGCATTTGTTTCTTCTGGAAAAATAATAATTTGATTATCCCTGGTCATTACTACATCGAGTAAAATCCCTTCTATTTTTGTATCATGATAGGCTTTTGATACAAAATTATAGTTATTGTAGCTGTTATTTCTGATGGAAAAAATTTTCATAGTATCACCTAATTTAATATATGAAATGAAAGTGTGTTTATGCAAATGTTTAATAAGTGGACATGTTTTTATTTTTTTTTCATAAGGTAGTTTAGGTGATTTTATGTTCTTAAAAAAGATTGATACAAAGATTCGCGTTTTATTTTTGATTTTTGTTTTGTTATTTTTTCTTGTTGTTTTTAAAGTTTTTTATATTCAGGTATTTGATTATAAGAAATTATCTAATTTAGCGAAGGACTTGTGGAGCAGGGATTTGCCAGTTGAAGCAAGTCGTGGTCTTATATTGGATAGAAATGGGGTTGTTCTTGCTGATAATTTAACAACGACTAGTTTAGTTTTAATTCCTAATCAAATCAAGGATAAGAAAGATGTAGCAAAAAAATTGGCTGATATTTTAAAAGTAGAATATAAAGAAATGTATGCACATGTTAGCAAACAAACCTCTATTGAAAGAGTACATCCCGAGGGAAGACGGCTATCTTATGAAATTGCTGATAAAATTTCCGCTTTAAATTTGGACGGAGTTTATTTAGTTAAAGAGGCTAAACGCTATTATCCATATGGTAACTTACTTTCCCATGTACTTGGATATGTTGGGATTGATAATCAGGGACTTTCGGGTTTAGAGCTTGAGTATGATAAATATTTAACAGGTGAGCCTGGTGCTATTAAGTATTTTTCAGATGCTAAAGGAAATCGCTTGAATTTGTCTGATATTTATGTAGCACCTCAGGATGGACTTAATATTCAATTGACTATTGATATTGATATTCAAAAGTCTTTGGAACGAGAATTAGATAATGTAGTAGATATGTTTTCTCCAGAAATGGCTCTTGCTGTTGTAATGAATCCTAAGACAGGAGAAATTTTAGGAATGAGTAGTCGTCCTAATTTTGATCCTAATAATTACCAGAATTATTCTACAGAGGAGTTAAGTCGCAATCTACCAATTTGGGCTTCTTACGAACCTGGTTCTACTTTTAAAATTATTACTACTTCTGCTGTTGTTGAAGAGGGACTTATTGATTTAGATAACGATGAATTTTTTGATTCTGGATCTGTACAAGTTGATGCAGCAAGAATAAAGTGTTGGAAAGCAGGTGGACATGGACATCAGACTTTTCTGCAGGTTTTGCAGAATTCTTGTAATCCAGGATTCGTGAAAATGGGTCAGTTATTAGGAAAAGAGAAATTATTTTCTTACTTAGATTTATTTGGATTTGGTTCCAAGACAGGAATTGATTTGAATGGGGAAGGGCAAGGAATTATTTTCAACCTTGATCAGGTAGGTAATGTTGAACTTGCGACAACAGCCTTTGGGCAGGGAGTTAGTGTAACACCAATTCAACAGGTAACAGCGGTATCTGCAGTTTTGAATGGGGGCTATTTGTATCAACCTTACGTTGTGAAGAATATTATGGAAAAAGAAACTGGTAATGTCATTCAAGAAACAGAAAAGAAAGTTGTTCGAAAGACGATTAGTAAAAAAACTTCTAAGATTATGAGACGTGCATTAGAAAGTGTTGTTGCAAAAGGCGGAGGAAAGGCTGCTTATATTGAAGGGTATAGAATTGGTGGAAAGACGGGAACTGCTCAAAAGGTAAAAGATGGAAAATATTTGGTGAATAATTATATTATGTCATTTGTTGGAATTGTTCCATCTAATGATCCAGAGGCTGTATTATATATCGCTATTGATAATCCTAAAAATACTGCAATGCTTTCTAGCTATACGACAACTCCTGTAGCAAGAAGAATTTTACTTGATATTATTAGCGCTTTAAAAATAGAAAAGCAGGAAGGTGAAATGGCTAAAGATTTAGAGTGGAATGATAAAATTACTTATAAGGTTCCTAATGTGGTTGGATTAGATGTAAAAAGTGCAAAAAAGAAATTGGAAAATTTTACTGTTGAATATTCAGGTAGTGGAGATATTGTAACAGTGCAATCCCCTGTGGCGGGAGAGAAGCTAGAGGATGGTGGAACAGTTCGTCTATTGTTGAATTGATGTAAAGTTTTGTCTATATAAGTAGGAATTGGACTATTATTTATACTTTTGTGATATAATACTTACGAAAGAAATGGAGTGAAGATAATGCTACTTTTGACGAAGGCTGTATTTGTTGTTATGATTGGTTTTTTGACATCTGCTATATTAGGTCTTATGTTAGTACCAATTTTAAGAAAATTAAAAATTGGACAAACAATTAGTATTTTTGTAGGAGAAAGTCATCGTAAGAAGGCAGGAACTCCAACAATGGGAGGACTCATTTTTATAGTACCAACTGTTGTGACTACATTAGGACTATTAATTACAAAAAGGGTTTCTTACTCTTCTAATTTAGGAATTGTTCTTCTTGTATTTATTGGTTATGCTATTATTGGTTTTTTGGATGATTTTTTGTCTATACGTAAAAAGAATAATGAGGGGTTAACTACTTATCAAAAGCTATTTATGCAAGTGTTAATTGCCATTGCATTTTTCTATATTTATATGAAAAGTGGAGGTCAAACATCTTGGGTCGTAGGAACCTTAGGAATTGATTTTGAAATGGGATGGCTGTATGGATTATTTATTTTATTTGTATTAGTTGGCGCTAGTAATGCGGTTAATTTAACAGATGGATTAGATGGTTTAGCAGGAGGTCTTTCTGCTATTGCGTTTATCGCGTTCAGTTTAATTTCCCTTATGGTAGGCTTTGAGGATATAGGACTTTTTTGCTTGATTTTGGTTGGAAGTTTAGTTGGATTTTTAATTTATAATACTCATCCTGCTAAAGTTTTCATGGGGGACACGGGTTCTTTAGCATTAGGTGGAGTAATGGCTACGATTGCTATTTTAACACATCGAGAGTTGACACTACTCGTAGTGGCTGGCGTATTTGTGATTGAAACCCTTAGTGTTATTATTCAAGTGTTTTGGGTACAGGTTTTACATCGAAAGTTGTTTTTGATGACACCACTACATCATCATTTTGAAAAATTAGGATGGGCTGAGACTGATATTGTAAAATTATTTTGGGTAGGTGGTTTAATACTTGCTATGGGTGGAATTATTTTTGGTGTATGGTTATAGATATATTTAATATTAAATAAAAACTGTAGAAAAGGGAAAAAATTCTACAGTTTTTTGTATGTAGAGTAGGGAAAAGTGAGTCTCATAAAGGTAGATACTTTATGAGAAAGATAAGTTTAGCCATTGTGTACTAATAAATAAAAATAGTATGACAAGAGAGATGACTATTTTATTATGATTGTCGAATTTAGCAATAGAGTAAATACCATATCCATAATATGACTACTAGGATGACGAATAAAGATGAACTCTTATAAAAAAATTAGTAAATATTCCTCTTATATTTCGCTCTTTTCATTGAAAATATGACAAAATTATTGTATATTTACTATAGTAGATAGTAGAAAAGTATTCATATTTTCCCATCATAAAGTATCTACCTTTGTGATAATTCGAAAAGGAAGAAAAACAAAAAACGATAAAAAGTGATAAAAAGAATTAGTAGAATGAAAAAGAGAAGAGTGATAGTATGATAGAAAAAGTAAAAGAAAAGATCAAAGACTTGTCAAAGGATAATAAGAAACTACTGATTTTTTGTGTAATAGGAGTGTTTGTTTTAATTACAATCATAGGAGGAAGTTATGCGCTACTAAGCCTAACACTATCGGGAAGAAAGGAATTAGAAATAGTGGCAGGAACACTTGCAGTAAGGTATGAAGATGGGAATGTGATACAACTAGAGAATCTATATCCAGTAAGTGATAAAGAAGGAATGCAGAATACTGCCAGTGGATTTAGTGTAGAAAATACAGGAGAGTTAAGAGTAAAGTATGATGTATCATTAGAACTAGGAAAGAGTAAAGATGAGTTAGATGCTAGGTATATAAGATATGCAGTGAGGGAGAAAGGAAAAGAGTGGAGTAGTCCTGCATCTTTAAAAGATGGATTAGTATTAATAAAAGATATCGAAATAGACCCAGAAGAAAGGCGAGAGTATGAGTTAAAGTTATGGGTAGATAGAAACACAGGAAACGATGCACAAGAGAAGACATTTAAAGGAAAAATAGTAGTAAGTGCCGTACAAGTAA
>CAJUHO010000018.1 GCA_910586195.1 uncultured Bacilli bacterium | reverse complement strand
GGATTTATAGGCTAACAATTACAAATACTACAAATAGGGACCAAGAAGTAACATTCGGAAGCAATGGAGGACTATATAATAAGAAGTTAACATTTCCCAGTGATAAAAGGAGAATAGAAATATTAGAACCAATACTAGATGAAAATATGATAAGAGTAGTTTATAATGAGACAACAAGTACATGGGAGAAAGCGAGAGAAAAAGACTGGTACGATTATGATGCTGGAAAGTGGGCCAATGCAGTAACTGTGACAAGTGGCAGTAGAAGTAAATATCAAAGTGCAGCAAGTGGAACAGCAATTCCAATGAATGATATCGAAACGATGTGGGTATGGATACCGAGGTATTCTTATACAATAGGAAGTGAAGATGGGACTAACTATTATGGAAAGAAGGGAGAATACCTAAGTAGTGTGCCAACCCAAGCCTTACCAGGAGAGATAGATATTAGATTTATGCCAAAATCAGCAAAAGAGACAGGAAGTGGGCAGTATAAAGTAGTAGAGGGTGTGAACAATTGGAGAACGCCAGATGCATTTACACTTGGAAATGAGGAGCTTTCAGGAATCTGGGTAGGAAAGTTTGAGACAAGTAGTTCAAGTCCTACCGCTACAAATGGAGGAGGAAATGTCACAAACCTAGATGCGCTGATAAAGCCGAATGTTACGAGTTGGAGAGGAATACAAGTAGCGAATATTGCCGAGGTCGGAAGAAATGTAACAAAGAGTGGAAATCGTTATGGATTTAGTACGAACAAGTTAGATTCTCATGCCATGAAGAATAGTGAATGGGCGTTAGTGGCATATTTAAGTCAGAGTAAGTATGGAAAACTGGGAAATAAGAACTATAGTGGAGCGAATAAAGAGATATATCAGAATAAGTCAAATGAGTTTATAACAGGTTGTAGTTATGGGTCTCCTAGTAATGGAAATAAAGATTATGGGTGTCACTATACGTATAACGTAAGTCCAGAAGGAATAGGAGCCTCAACAACAGGAACGATATATGGAATCTACGATATGAGTGGAGGAAGTTGGGAGTATACAATGGGAAATTATGCTCCAAGTGGAAATAAATATTCAGGGGCAAGTATAGCAATGAACTCAGGCTATACAGGCCTTCTTCAAGATGGAACAATATTTACAGGAAAGAACTTTCTAGAAGATAAATACTTTGATTTTTATGAAAGTAGTGATCCACTAACAGCGTGTAAAGGAAAAGTATGCATTAGTCAAGCATTAAATGAGACAGCAGGCTGGTATAATGATTATCAAACATTGGTAACGGATAGGTATCCATGGTTTGTAAGGGGTGGTCATTATACTTTTAGTGATTTTGCTGGAATTTTCTTTTTTAATGGTAGTTATGGTAATGCAAACCTAGATGCCTCCTTTCATCTCGTCTTAAGTATAAATTAGTTTGAAATATAAAATGAGCTATGGAAATCAGAAAATGATTTCCTTTCTTATTAGATATTGTTATAATGAATATAGGAAGTAGGTAGAGTATGAATATAGATAATTTAAATGATAAGCAAAAAGAGGCAGTTTTATATAATGACGGTCCCCTTCTTATCTTAGCAGGAGCAGGTAGTGGAAAAACGAAGGTATTGACGACAAAAATTGCTTATTTAATAGAAGAAAAAAAAGTAAGTCCATATCAAATATTAGCAATCACTTTTACTAATAAAGCAGCGATGGAGATGAAGGAGAGAATTCATAATTTGATAGGTTCTGTTGCTCGAAATATTCAAATATCAACATTCCATTCTTTCGGGTTAAAACTAATTAGAGAAAATGCGACAGCACTAGGGTATGATGCTAATTTTTCTATTATGGATAGTGACGATTCTCTAACAATTATAAAAAAAATTATGAAGGATATGAACTTAGATCCAAAAGTTTATAATCCTAAAGCCATAAAGTCAAAAATTAGTAGTTGTAAAAATGAAATGATGAGTCCAGAAAGATATGAGAGATATGCCGTTAGTGAATATGAAAAACAAGTTTTACAAGTCTATCTCAAATATCAAAAAAAGTTAAAAAATAGTAATGCTATGGATTTTGATGATTTATTAAATTTACCGATTGAATTGTTTACAAACCACCCCTCAATTTTACAAAAGTATCAGGAAAGATTTCAGTATGTTTTAATTGATGAGTATCAGGATACCAATGAACCCCAATACATTTTAAGTAAAATGATGAGTGCTAAGTATAAAAATATTTGTGTAGTAGGAGATGATTCCCAAGCAATATTTTCGTGGCGAGGTGCTAATTATCAGAAAATTTTAAACTTTGAAAAGGATTATCAAAATGCAAAAGTAATTATGTTAGAGCAGAATTATCGTTCTACTAAAAAAATATTGGATGCTGCTAACTGTGTTATTAAAAATAATAAACAACGAAAAGAAAAAAATCTATGGACTGAAAATGAGAGTGGAGAAAATATTAAGTATTACCGAGCATATGATGGTAGAGATGAAGCTCACTATGTTTGTCATATGATAAAAAAATTAAAGGAACAAGGGATACTTTTTGAAAATATGGCAGTTTTATATAGAACGAATGCTCAATCAAGAACTATAGAAGAAGAACTTTTAAAAGATAATATTCCATATCATATTGTAGGAGGATTTAGTTTCTATGCCAGACGTGAAATTAAAGATTTACTTGCCTATTTAAAATTAATTCATAATCCTAAAGATAATGTGAGCCTACTACGTGTAATTAATACTCCTAAAAGAGGAATTGGACTTAAAACTATTGAAAATTTAACAAGAAAAGCGGATAGAGAAAATATTAGTTTATTTGAGGCTATTACGGATGGGAAAGAAAAAAAATTTAAAGAAGTTATTGAAAAACTAATTGCCTTTAAAGAAGAAATATCATTAACAGAATTAGTGGGAAAAGTTTTAGATGGTAGTGGTTTAAAAGAAGAATTAGAAAGCGAAAAATCGTTAGAAGCAGATATTCGTTTAGAAAACTTAGAGGAATTTAAATCAATTACAATGGCATTTGAAGCAAGAGAAGGAGAAATCTCTTTAGAAGATTTTTTATTTGAAGTAAGTCTTGTTAGTGATAAAGATGAATATGATAATGGTGATGGAAAAATAAACTTAATGACGTTTCATTCTGTAAAGGGGTTAGAATATGATTATGTTTTCATTCTCGGCATGGAAGAAGGGCTATTTCCTCATATGAATTCATTAATGGAGTCAGGGGAACTAGAAGAGGAAAGGCGTCTTTGTTATGTGGCGATTACGAGAGCCAAGAAAGATTTATATATTCTAAATGCTAGAAGACGTGTCCTATTTGGTAAAGAGCAGACGAATCCTCCTAGTAGATTTATTGGGGAAATTGATGCTAGTTTGATTGATAGTAATACAATAGAAGAGAAAAAAGAAAAGGAAGAGCCTATTGTGATAGGAGATATGTTTAGAGAAGAGAATGTGGACTATCAAGTAGGAGATTATGTTTATCATGAGAGCTTTGGTACTGGAAAGGTAGTAGAAGTTACTAATACTTTGGTGAGTGTTGCGTTTAAGCATCCTTATGGTATTCGAAAACTTATGAAAAATCATAAAAAGTTATCTAAAGTATAGGAGGAAATAATTTGATAGATAATCTTAAAAAGAATATAACTTTAGTAATTATGGCTGCTGGTATGGGAAGTAGATTTGGTGGATTAAAGCAAGTGGAAAGCATTGGTCCTTGCGGAGAATTCATAATAGATTATTCTATTTATGATGCTATACAGGCGGGTTTTACAAAAGTGGTCTTTATTATAAAAAAAGAAAACTATGAATTATTTAGAGATACCATCGGAAGACGAATAGAATCTCGTATACAAGTGGAGTATTGTTTTCAAACAATGAATACGCTTTCTGAAAAGTGGGAAATTCCATCTACCAGAATAAAGCCTCTTGGTACAGCACATGCTATTCTTTGTTGTCGAGAAAAGGTAAAAGAGCCCTTTGCTGTTATTAACGCTGATGATTATTATGGGAAGGATACTTTTGTAAAAGCTAGTAACTTTTTATTCAATATGACTGATAAAAATCACTATGGAATGGTTGGATATTTTGCCAAAAATACATTGACGGAAAATGGTGATGTTAAAAGGGGAGTTTGTAAGGTAAAGGATGACTATCTTCAAGAAATTGTGGAGTCGACTCTTGAAAACGTTGATAGCAAAATTATTGCTAGTCCAGTAGTTGGCCTATCACCATTTGCTATAGGAGATGATACTATTGTTTCTATGAATGTATTTTTGTTAACACCTTCTATTTTTGACTATTTAAAAAAAGAATTTGCTATATTTTTAGAACAGAATCATCATGACATAGAGACCTGTGAATTTCTTCTTCCTAGTGTTTTACACTCAGCGATTAAAACAGGATATGCCAAAATCCGTGTATTAAAAACTGAGTCGTGTTGGTTTGGCATTACTTATCCTAAAGATTTAGATAATGTAAAGAAAAAGTTAAATGAATTAATAAAAAAAGAAGAATATAAGAAAGATTTGTGGAATTAAATAAAATAGTCTATAATATAAGTGAGGTGAAAAAATGGAAAATAAATTGTACACTAAAGTGTTTACTTGGTTATTTGCAGGGCTATTAATAACTTTTGGAAGTGGATATGTTTTATCACTATATCCAGATGCTGTTATTAATATCATGGGTGGTTCTGGATATATTATCGCAATCGTGGTAGAACTTGCCGTTGCACTATTTTTTGGTTTTAGAATTAGAAAGATGAGTAAAAATACAGCAGTATTTTGCTATCTGTTATATTCGCTAGTAACTGGTGTTACGTTCTCGACAATTTTTCTTACTTTTGAGTTGACATCACTCATGATGATATTTGGAATTACAGCGGCAGTATTTGGAGTATTTGCATTTTTTGGAATGATAACAAAGTTACCACTTCATAAGTTAAGCTCATTTTTGTTTATGGGATTACTTGCTATTATTTTAGCAGGTATTGTAAACCTGTTTTTAGGTAGTGCTGGATTTGACTTTGCAATATGTATTGTTGGTATTATTATATTTATAGGTTATATTGCCTATGATATGAAAATTCTTCCAGCATTATTTGATGAACTTGGTGAAGAAAAAGGTGCCATTTATGGAGCATTTCAATTATACTTAGACTTTATTAATCTATTTATACGTCTATTACAAATTTTAGGCAATAGTAGTAATGATTAGATAGTAAAGGTTCTATAAAAAATGTAGAAAAAGTAAACAGTTTCTACATTTTTTTTATGGAGATTAAGAAAATGTGAAGAATAGTAAGATAGCATTCAATATTACAAATAAAAGGTTTTATGTATTTATACTGTACAACATCTATCCTAGAAAATTGGTGGTGAGATAGTGCATAGTAGGAATAAAAAACAAATTCTTATTAGTTGACTGGAAATACTACTTACGGCTTTCGAAATTTAGGACTTAAAATAGTTGTATTTCATTTGCATGATTTGATAAAATAAATATGGTGATAACATGAATAGAAATATAACTATAGAGAGAATGAATGAGCTAGTTGATATTATTAATGAGGCTGATTATAATTATCATACGCTAGATAATCCAACTATTACGGATCAAGAGTATGATAAGTACTTACGAGAGCTTTTTGATATTGAAGCAGCTCATCCAGAATGGATAAGAGAAGATTCGCCTACACAGCATGCTGGTGGAAAAGTAATTGATGGTTTTCAAAAAGTATCACATAAAATTCCTATGATGTCTTTGAGTGATGTTTTTAATGAAAGTGAAATTTTAACTTTTGATGAGAGAATTCAAAAAGAACATGTACATCCTCAATATGTGTGTGAATTAAAAATTGATGGACTCTCTGTTTCTTTGCTATATGAAAAGGGAAAGCTTGTTCGTGCTGCCACACGTGGTGATGGGACGATTGGGGAAGATATTACGCATAATGTGAAAACAATTAAATCCATTCCTTTAAAGCTAACAGAAGAGGTGGATATTGAAGTTCGTGGTGAGATTTATATGGCCAAAAAGACTTTGGAAGAGTTAAATGAAAGACGTAAAAAGTTTCATGAACCACTACTTCAAAATTGTCGAAACGCGGCGGCTGGTTCTATTCGACAATTTGATTCTAAAGTAGCTGCACAAAGAAAATTAGATGCTTTTATTTATCATTTACCAAATCCTTTGGATTATGGAATTCATACTCATGATGAAGCCTTAAGTTATATGAAAAGATTAGGTTTTAAAACAAATCCTAATAATAGATTGGTATCTAATATTAAAGAGGTACTATCCTTTATAGTAGAAAAAGCGGAGATTAGAGATAGTCTTGCCTATGATATTGATGGGGTTGTTATTAAAGTCAATAATATTGATGAACAACAAAAACTAGGATTTACTGCGAAATATCCTAAATGGGCTACTGCTTATAAGTTTCCAGCAGAAGAAGTATTAACAAAGTTAAATGATATTATTTTTACTGTAGGAAGAACAGGACAAATAACACCCAATGCTGTACTTGATCCTGTAATTGTTATGGGGTCAACGATTTCTAGAGCAACACTTCATAATGAAGAGTATGTTAAAATGAAGGATTTACGTATTGGTGATATCGTATCTATTCGTAAAGCAGGTGACGTTATTCCAGAAGTGGTGGAGGCGAAAAAAGAACGACGTACTGGAGAAGAAGTGACTTTTGAAATGATAACGGTTTGTCCAATGTGTGATACACCTTTAATAAAAAAAGAGGAACAAGTAGATTACTATTGTCCCAATGATTCTTGCCCTGCACGTAGTGTTGAGAAGTTAATTCATTTTGCGTCACGTGGTGCTATGAATATTGATGGGTTGGGTGAAGGTATTATAGAGGATTTTTATAATTTTGGTTTTATTAGGAGTATTCCAGATATCTATCTTTTAAAAAATCACAAAGTAGATTTGATAGAACTAGAAGGCTATGGTGAGAAGTCTATTCAAAAACTTTTAGACTCTGTAGAAAAAAGTAAAGAAAATTCTTTAGAACGTTTATTATTTGGATTAGGAATTAGTAATGTAGGAAGTAAGACCGCTAAAATTTTAGCAATTCATTTTCAAACACTTGATTCGTTGAGAGAGGCTAGTTTAGAAGAATTGCAAAGAATTCCTGATATTGGAAAGATAATTGCCAAGAGTATTATTGATTTTTTCGACGATACACAATCTCAAGACATTATCTCTAAATTAAAAGAGTTTGGTGTCAATATGATTTATTTAGGACAAAAGATAGAACAAGATATTGACTTTTTAAATCAAAGTTTTGTTTTGACAGGTACTCTTACTAAATTTAGTCGAGATAAGGCAAAAGGTGAAATTGAGTCTCGTGGTGGGAAGACAGTAGATTCTGTATCAAAGAAAACCTCTGTTGTTATTGTAGGGGAAAACCCTGGAAGTAAATATCAGAAAGCGAAAGATTTGGGGATTACAATTTGGACAGAAGATGACTTTTTAGAAAAATTAAAGTAAGGCTATAGAATGAGAGATAATCTTGTTCTTTTTTAATTGACAAAAATTTATTTTTCTTGACAAAATGAGCATTTTTTAGTATAATATGTGTCAATAAAAGAGGGGGAAGTTAGAATGGAAGAAATTAATTTAAAGGAATTGTGGCATTACTTTTTGTCAAAAATAAGTATTATATTCATTATTGTAATAATTTGCGTTTTGGCAGGAAATGTCTATTTATTTTGTTTACAAACACCACTTTATAAGAGTACCACGTCATTAGTATTAGTTAGTGAGGAAAGTACGAATACTAGTATTACTCAAAATGATATTACATTAAATAATAACTTAGTAACAACCTATAGTGAAATTATCAAAAGTAGAGCAGTGTTATCTAAAGTTATTGAAAATTTAGGCTTAAAGGAAAGTGTAGAATACTTATCTAATTGTGTAAGTGTATCCTCCATTGCTAATACACAGGTAATTAAAATAGACGTAAGTCGTGAATCTAGATATGAGGCTAGAAATATTGCAAATGAAATTGCTGAAGTATTTTCAAAAAAGATAAAAAGTATTTATAGAATTCAAAATATATCTATTGTAGATGAGGCAGAACTATCTAAGAGTCCATATAATGTCAATTTTATAAAACAAAATATAATTTATTCTGTGATAGGTATTATTATCTCATGTGGAATAGTATTTATGATATTTTACTTTGATACTTCTATTAAAGATGCAGAAACAATAGAAGATAAATTAGATTTAACCGTTTTCGGTGTAGTTCCTAAGGTAGGTGATAAATATGGGTCAAAAAAATAAACGTAAAAAGAAGAAAATGAATCAAAAACCAACTATCAAGTCAGTACAATCGGAAGCATTACAAATAGATAACATTTTAGATGAACTTTCAGAACAAGTAACAACTGTTAATAAAGATGTTAGGACATCTGAACCTGTAAAGCAACTAGTAGAAGAAGTATTACAACAAGTAGAGTCTGTATTAGAACCAGAAGCACCTGAAATTATTGACATAGAAGGACCAGTAGAAAAGACAAACCACCGAGATGTAGAAATAGATTCAGAATTACGAAGAACAGTAACAGTGCAACAACCAGTTTCTCAAGTACCAAATTCACAGGCGATAGCATATCAACAACCAGTAGCTCAAATGCCCCAACAATATGTAACAGTGCAACAGCCAGTGGCTCAAGTACCAAGACCACAAGCAATGGCATATCAACAACCAGTAGCTCAAATGCCACAACAATACGTAACAGTGCAACAACCAGTTTCTCAAGTACCAAATTCACAGGCAGTAGCATATCAACAACCGGTTGCCCAAATGCCGCAACAATATGTAACAGTGCAACAGCCAGTGGCTCAAGTACCAAGATCACAAGCAGTAGCATATCAACAACCAGTAGTACCAATGTCACAACAATATGTAACTGTACAACAACCAGTTTCTCAGGTTCCAAGACAACAAGCTGCATCTTATCAACAGTCAGTACAACCTAGTGTAGTACAAAATCCACAACCACAAGTAGTAAAACAGCCAGAACAAATTGAAATGATAGAGCCACAAAAACCTGCGGAAGAGAAAAAAGCACCAACACCTAAGGTAGAGCGGGAAGAACTAGTTACAAAAAGAAAGACAGATCTTTTAATTATGGATAGTCCTAAGTCATCATTTAGTGAAGCTATTAAAAGTATTCGAACGAATTTACAGTTTGCTGCAGTAGATAAAGAAATTAAGGTGATTTTAGTGACATCACCTGAGCCAGGAGATGGAAAAAGTCTTATTTCTTGTAACTTAGCAGGGGCTTATGCACAAGAAAATAAAAAAGTTTTAATCATTGACTGTGATTTACGTAAAGGTAGACAAGCTGAAATATTTGGTGTTAAAAAGTTATCAACGACAGGATATACGAACCTTATCTTAAATTATATTGAATCTGTTGAAACGGATTCATCTACCAATATGCATCAGGAGTTAAAAGATTATATTATAAAAACAGATATCAATAATGTAGATTTAATTCCTAACGGACCAACACCACCAAACCCAATTGAACTTTTGGCATCGGATAAGAATAAAGAATTATTACAAGTATTGAGAAAAATGTATGATGTTATTATCTTAGATTGTCCACCAGTATTAGGTCTTAGTGATACTTTGATTATGACAAAGTATAGTGATGCTAATATTGTTGCCATCTCAAAAGGAAAAACAAAAGTAGAATTATTGGCAGAAGTAAAAAAGAATTTTGAAAAAGTAAATAGTGCTATTACTGGTGTAGTAATTAATAAAGCACAACAAAAACATAATTCGTACTATGGTTATTATGGTGATCATTAATGAAAGATTTACATTCACATATTTTAATGAATATTGATGATGGTAGTAAAGATTTAAAATCAAGCTTGGCGATTTTAAAAAAAGCTCAAGAGGAAAATGTGACAGATATTATGTTAACACCACATTACATAAAAAACAGTAATTATGCAGCGGATAACAGGAAAAAGTTAGAATTGTTAGAGATTTTAAAAGAAGAAGCGAGAAAAAGTGAGATAAATATAAACCTTTATTTAGGAAATGAAGTGTATATTGATAATGAGATTTTGTCTCTCATAGAACAAGGAGAAATTTCAACTTTGAATCAGTCAAGATATATTTTAGTTGAGTTACCATTTATGAATAAATTACAAAATTTAAAAGACATTATATTTGAATTGATTAGGCATAATTACATTCCTATACTAGCCCATCCAGAAAGGTATCAATATGTACAAGATAATCCTTTAGAATTACAAGAATATTTGGATATGGGAGTTTTGTTTCAGGGAAACTGTAAAAGTTTACTTGGTAGTTATGGGAAAACGGCAAAAAAAACATTGAAAATATTATTAAAAAATAATATGATACACTTTTTAGCAAGTGATATTCATAGGAAAGAAGATAATTATAATTTAGAGAAAGTAAACAAGAAACTATTGAAAATCGTAAAAGATAAGCAAACAGTTTTAAACTTGTTAGATAGAAATTTTGATAAAGTAATTCACAATGAAGAGATTTCTATTTAGGACATATACAGGGGGTAGATTATATGTACAAGTATACAAAAAGACTGATTGATATTATAATCAGTATAGGTTTATTATTAGTTGGATTTATTCCAATGATACTAATCGCTATTGCTATTAAACTAGAAAGTGATGGACCTGCCATTTTTAAACAGACAAGAACAGGAAAAGATGGAAAAGAATTTATGCTTTATAAATTTAGAAGTATGGTTCAAGACAATAATGTATTAGATAGAAAAACAGAGGATAGAACTACTAGAGTGGGAGAGTTTATACGTAGAACTAGCTTAGATGAATTGCCACAAATTGTGAATATCTTAAAAGGAGATATGAGTTTTATTGGACCTCGTCCTTGGATAGTAGAATATTATGCTAATTTTACAGATTATCAGAAAAAAAGAGTTAACGTACGTCCAGGAGTGACAGGTCTTGCACAAGCAATGGGAAGAAATAATTTATCTATATTTGATAAAATTAATTATGATATTGATTATGTAGATAACTATTCATTTATGATGGATATGAAAGTAATTTTTTTAACTATGAAGTCTGTCATCCTAAAAACAGGGGTAGAGCATTCTAAATCTTATATTCATGAAGAAATAAATGAATTAAGAGAAAATTACTTATATGTAACTAAACCACTACCATTTGTGGATAAAAGAATTTATGAAAAGAATCAAAAAAGTATAACAATTTAAGTTTTGAATAAAAAGGGGAAGAATTATGAAAAAGGTATTGTTTACAGCGACGGTAGATTCTCATATTGAACTATTTCATTTACCATTCTTAAAGTATTTTAAGGATCAAGGATATGAGGTTCATGTAGCAACAAACGGGGACTTAAAGATTCCCTATTGTGATAAAAAGATAAAAATTCCATTTGCCCGTAGTCCATTTAAATGGACTAACTTGATAGCTATCAAGTTATTAAAGGAATTATTAAGCAAAGAACAATATGACTTAATTCATACGCATACACCTATGGGAGGTGTAGTGACCCGTATTGCCGCTAAAAAGACAAGAAAAAAGAACAATACTAGAGTCATTTATACAGCACATGGCCTTCATTTTTATAAGGGTGCCCCTTTCTTGAACTGGCTTCTCTTTTATCCAATGGAGAAGTATTTATCGAAGTATACGGATGATTTGATTTTGATTAATAAGGAAGATTATCATCTGGCAAAGAAAAAATTCTATTGTCATCATATCCATTATGTTCCAGGTGTTGGATTAAATAAAGAAAAATTAAATTTTACGATGGAGAAGAAAGAAAAAGAGGAATTTAGAGCATCTTTGGGACTAAAAAAGGATGACTTTGTCATGATTTTTCCCGCCGAGATTAATCATAATAAGAATCAGCAATGGTTGATTTTAACACTAAAAGATTTTCTAGCAAAGAATGAAAATGTTCATCTGTTATTACCAGGAAGAGATAATTTAAATGGTAGGATCTCTTCTCTTGTCAAAGAGATAAAGCTAGAAGATAAAGTTCATTTATTAGGATTTCGTAAAGATATTGCGAAATTATTACAAATCTCTAACTTGGCCCTTTCTTCTAGTAAGAGAGAAGGACTTCCTGTTAATATCATGGAATCTATGTATATGGGACTTCCACTAGTAGTAAGTAACTGTCGTGGTAATAGAGATTTAGTAGAAGATGGTAAGAGCGGTTATGTCTGTTCTTTAAATGATGTTACTGTATTCCAAGAAAAAGTAGAATTCTTATATAAAAATCCTAAACAATGTGAGATTTTTTCTAAAGCAAATAAGAAGAAGGTCCAGCCCTTTTTATTAGATTCTATTTTAAAAGATATGACTGAGATATATGAAGGTGATTATGATGAAAATTAAGATAAAGAATTTTATAAAATCACATCCCTTTTTTTATCAAATTTATTACTACATAGCAAGTTTCATAGTTCGTATACTTGCTTTCTTTGTAAAAGTAGATGATAAAAAAATTTTATTTGTCTCTTATGGTGGGAAAAAGTTTGATGATAGTCCTAAAGTAATTTATGAAGCATTAAAAAGAGATGATAAATTGAAAGATTTTAGTTTTACATGGGCATTTATTGATCCTGATAAATATCAGAACCTGCCTCAAGAAGAAAAAGTTAAAATAGATACTTTTTCTTATTACATTAAAGCTTTAAAATCTAAATATTGGATTAGTAATGCTTCTATTCAAAGGGGACTAAATTTTAAAAGTAAGCGGCATAAAAATATTTTATTTATGCATGGGCTAACAGCTTTAAAGAAAAGCAGTAAGGATTTTAAATCTACAGGAAAACAGTTTAAAATGGTAAAACCAGAAAAATTTGATAAAGTATTTATAGAGGGAAAAAAAGAGAGAAAACTTGTATTAGAGAATATAGATGTTGATGAGAAAAACTTATACAATTATGGACTTCCCAGATGTGATGAGTTATTGGGAATCGCAAATAACGATAAATTACTAGAAGAAATTAAGAGAAAATTAAACATTCCATTAGGTAAGAAAGTAATTTTATATGCTCCTACTTATAGGGAATATAATGCCCTACGTTTTTCTGGGATTCATACAAAACCACAACTTGATTTAGAAAAGTGGCAAGAATCGTTAGGAGAGAATTATGTTTTGCTCATTACTTCTCACTATGAGATTGGAAATAAATTCGATTTTACATATAATAAAGATTTTGCCTTTGATGTAGCAGATTATAATTCTATGAATGAACTACTTGCGATTTCAGATATTTTAGTAACAGATTATTCTAATATTGTATTTGATTTTAGTATCTTGAAAAGACCATTTTTTTGCTATGGATATGATTATTCAGAATATGTAAAAAAGGGAAGAGGTTTTTATACCCCCTTATCAGAAATTTATAAAGATGGTATTATAGAAGAGGAAGATCTTTTATTAGAAAAGATAAAGACAAGTGATTTAGAAAAATTAAAAGAACATAGTAAGAATATTTGTAATGAATTTATTTTACATTATGGTGATGCTACTTTAAGATGTATAGAGGAGATATTAAAATAAAGAGGGGAAAAGTATGAAACAAAGGGTGCAAATTTTACATATTAATAATAATGTAGATCCTGGGGGTCAACAGCAAGTATTTATGGATATTATTCGCTCTATTAATAGAGAGAAGTATCAATTAGACTTGGTTGTTTATAATGATTGTGGAGTTTATCAGAAAGAGTTGTTAGAACTGGGGTGTCATATTTATGTAGTTCCTAGTATTACTAAGCATTTCATAAAACATGTGAGTATTTTAAGAAAAATAATAAAAGAGGGACATTATGACATTGTTCATCAACATGCTAGTGATTGTGGTATTCTTTGTAACATTATTATTGCAAAATTATGTAAAGTCAAAAAAGTTATTGTTCATTCTCATTGTTCCTATACCAAGCATACTTTTCTTCACAACCTATTAAAACCCTTTCTTGCTAAATGCCATACTCATCAAGTTGCTTGTAGTAGTGAAGCTGGAAAGTGGATGTTTCGGACAGAGTTTGAGGTTATTTGTAATGCCATTCATCTAGAAAATCATAAATTCAATCAAACGGAACGAGAAGCATTAAGAAAGAAGTATCATATACTGCCCAATACTATTGTACTGGGACATGTGGGAAGATTAGATCCTGTGAAGAATCATGTGTTTTTATTAAAAGTTTTAAGACTTTATATGAAAAAAAATAAGAATGTAAAGTTAGTGTTGATTGGCGAAGGAGCACTGTTAGAAGAGTTAAAGAGAAGAGTCAGAGAGTTAGGTCTTGCAGACCATGTACTATTTTTAGGCGGAAAAACAGACGTGCATCGTTTTTATAATATGTTTGATTTATTTTTATTTCCCTCTCATCATGAGGGATTAGGGATTTGCCTACTAGAGGCACTGGCAAATGGACTTATCTGTTTTTCTAGTGATACACTTCCTATTATTCCTTATGTTAATCGATTGCCATTAGAAGAAGAGATATGGTGTAAAAAGATAGAAAGGACTTTGTTAAAACGTTCAAATTATGATTTGAAGGATTATTCCTATTCTACATTTATAGAGAAAATAGAAAAGTTATATGAGGTGGTATCATGAAATTAAATAAAAAAAATGTCGCATATTTTATATTATATCTTGTATTACTATTTCCCTTTTTTCCTTCTGAATATATTAATTTAACAACTACATTTGGAACAAAATTATACTTTGTATTAAAAGTCTTTGCCTTCTTCTATGCTTTCTTTTATATACTTCGTACAAGAAAAATTAGTAAATTTACAACAATTGTAACACTTTCGCAATTATTTCTTTTAGTAATTACTTACTTAAAAAATGGTAATGTAGTGGTTGCTGTTGAAAATATGGTTACACTATTTACTATTTGTGTATTAGTGGAGTCTGGATTAAAGCAGAATTTGAGAATTTTTTTTAAGGCATTTATTACTCTATTAACGATTTTAATTACTATTAATTTTTTTACAATTTTACGTTTTCCTTCTGGAATCTATTTGAGTACTGTAAATTATGATACAATTAGACATTGGTTTTTAGGAAATAAAAATAGTTTGGTTCTTTACGTTTTATTATTATTATTTTTGATGGATTTTTATAAAAAAATTACCAAAAGTTCTCATCGTATGATCTTTGTTCTTTTGGAAGTTGAGGCCATTTCCTCTCTTGTCCTTTGCTGGTCTGCTACAGGAGTTGTGGGAATTTTATTATATTTATTTGGTAAATTTTTTGAAAAGAGGTTAACAAATTTAAAATTCTGTAATATGAAAAATGCCTTCTTTACGTATATTGCTTTATTTATATCTATTGTTGTTATGCGATTTCAAAATATTTTTTCTTATTTTATTGTGGATATCTTAAAACGTGATATTACCTTTACTGGGAGAACTTATATTTGGGATTATATTATGAAGTGCGTTAAGGGAAGTCCCTTTATTGGTTATGGGGTAGAATATACTGCATATCGTTATTCTAAATCTCTCTCTATTAGAGCATATTCTCATAATCAACTGTTAGAATTTCTTTATCAGGGAGGAGCCTTATATATTGGTCTCATCGTTACTATGATAATCATGATATATAAGAAGTTAAAACAAAATAAAAATCATTCTTGTTACTTTTTAATTGGATGGACTATTTTCTGTTATCTTATGATGATGCTTACAGAGTATTATAGTTTTAGTTCCTTTATTTATATCTTTTGTTTTGCCTATCATATTGATTTGTTGAAGGAGTAGTTTTATATGAAAAAGATTTTACACATTATTTATGGATTTCATAATGGTGGTGTTGAAAAAGTATTACTTCACTATATTGATGCTGAAAATTATGATGTTACTATTATGTATTTGAATCCTTCTGATGATAAATGTATTAGAAAGTTTCAAAATATCAAGATAGTAAAAAGTCCCTATAATTTAACACATAAATATAAGTTCTATCGTTATTTATCGACATATTTGAGGAAGAACCATTTTGATGTTATTCATACACATCTTAATAAGTATAATTATATTCCTTTAAAGTGTGCTTATAAAAACCATATTGATGTAAGAATTAGTCATTGTCATGGAATAGATAATGTTACTGCTAATATCATAAAAAAGTTTTATCGTATTTTTTTCAAAAATGGTGTAGAAAAATATGCAACTATAAAGGTCTCTTGTAGTAAAAGTGCAGGGCAAGATTTATATAAAGGGAAGTTTCGTATTATCTATAATCCTATTGACCTTAAAACGTACCAATTTGATGTATTAAAAAGAGAGTGTGTAAGAGAAAAATATGGAATAAAAAAGGAACAGGTTGTATTGGGAACAGTAGGAAGATTTAGTTATTTAAAAAATCATTATTTCTTATTCCAATTATTAAATAGACTAGATGATAAGTATATTTTAATGATGGTAGGGGATGGAGAATTGAGGGAAGATTATCAAAAATATTTGAAAGAACATAAATTAGAGCATCGTGTGATTTTTACGGGGGTTATAGATGATATTGCTCCTTACTTATCAGCAATGGATATCTTTTTATTCCCTTCTATTACAGAAGGATTTGGCATCTCCCTTATAGAAAGTCAGGCGAATGGACTTTATACACTAGCATCTTCTACTTTGCCAAGGGAGACGAAAATATCAGATAAAATAGTCTATTTACCAATAGATTGTGAAAAAGTTTGGTTAAATACTATAAAAAAGAAAAAAGCGATAAGAGAGACACAAAAGTTTGCTAATAATCCATTTGATGTTGATCATAATAGAAAATTATTTAATCAACTCTACCAATAAAGAAGGTGATTCTATGAGAACAAAAAAAGCAAGTATAAATATGATAGTGGCATTTATTGTTAATATTATAACAATCCTAATTGGCTTTATAGCACAAGCTTTCTTTTTACGTATTCTTGGAGCGGAATACCTAGGAATTAATGGACTGTTTACTAATATTGTTTCTATGTTAGGGATTGTAGAACTTGGCATAGGTTCTGCTATTATTTATCATTTATATAAGCCACTTGCCAGCAATGATAGAGATACTATTAAATTATTAATGAAGTTTTATAAAAAGGCTTATTATCTTATTGCCCTTATTATATTCATACTTTCTATTTTTTTAATTCCTTTTCTTCCTTTTTTTATTAAGGAGGTAACAGTAGATGTCAATATTATTGGAATTTATTTGCTATTCGTTCTGGATATTATTTTTTCTTATTTACTTTCTTATAAAAGAAGTATTTTGTATGCAGATCAGAAGAACTACATTGTAAGTTTTGTTCATATTTTCTATCTTACTGTATTAAATGGTTTACAAATTTTGATTTTATATTTTACGAAGGATTATTATCTTTATTTAATTATAAAAGTTTTTATGCGCTTGGTAGAAAATATTTTAATTGCTATCATTGTGAATAAGAAGTATCCTTATTTAAAAGGGAAGGTAGAAAAAACACTTGAAAAAGAAGTAGTAAATGATATCTATCAAAAAATAAAATCGTTGTTTTTTCATAAGATTGGAAGTTTTGTGATTTCTGGCACAGATAATATTATCATTTCTAAATTTTTAGGACTAGTAACGGTAGGATTATATTCTAATTATTATATGGTTATAAGTGCTTTACAAACGTTATTTTCCCAAGTATTTACAGCACTAACACCGAGTGTTGGAAATCTCTTGATAGAAGATAATCATAAAAAAAGTTATGATGTATTTAGAAGAATAAGATTTATTAACTTTTGGATATCATGTGTTGTTGGAGTAGGGATTTTTGTTGCTATGGATAGTCTTATTACAGTATGGATTGGAAAGGATTATCTGCTTTCTATTTTTGTATTATTTGCTCTAGTAATCAATTTTTATCAAGCAATGATGCGAAGTAGTTATACAGTATTTAAAGAAGCAGCAGGGATTTTTTATGAAGATCGTTATGTTCCATTAATTGAAGCGCTTATCAATATTGTTTGCAGTATTATTCTGGTTAAGTATTTACACCTTGCAGGTGTATTCATAGCAACATTTATCAGCAGTCTTACGCTATGGGGATACAGTTATCCTAAATATGTCTATAGGAAGTTATTTCAAAGAGATTATAAGAACTACATCAAAGAGTCTCTTGCCTATCTTTTCCTATTTTTGATAGTTATGGCATTCACCTATGAAGTTTCCATTTTATGGGTTCCAACAGGAATCGTTATAGCATTGGGTTATAAAACTTTACTTGTGCTGTTGATTCCTAATATTATTTTACTTATTTTATTTCATAAAACAGATAATTTTATCTATATTTTAAATTATATAAAGAAAAGGAAAAATTAAAGGAGGGATTTGTATGTTTAAAAATATAAATAAATTCATTTATGGTTTATCATTACTTGCAACATTTATTATGATGATTCTATTAGTTTTATTAGATGTAGTTCCTACAAAGTATTTGATGATTATTGTAATTATGCTTGGTATTATCTATATTGTATTAGGAATTATAACATTTAAGGCAAAAAATAAAATACTTCTAATCTTGTCATGTGTCTTTTCATTGCTTTTTGGAGGTATTAGTATTTTTGCTAGTAATACAATATCAGAGACTAATAGTTTTCTTACTAATATAGGAACTGTAAAAGAAGAAGGTCTTTATCATGTTGTCGTATTGAAGGAAGGTCCTTATAAAAACTTAAGTGATTTGAACAACAAAAAAATATCTACTTATTCTTTAAATGATGAGCATTATTCTAAAATAATAGGAGCAATAAAAGAAAAAATTGAGTTTAAGGAAGAAGTAAATGACAACTTTGTGAAGGTGGCAACAGATTTATTGGAAAATAAAGTGGATGCTATATTAGTCAGTGATTTTAATAAAGAAATGTTAGATGACGAAATAGAAGGATTTTCTAAAAAGACGAAGATTATTTATACAGAAAAAGTAAAAATTGAACCAGAGATAATTGCACCTAATGATATTGAAGTTAATCAGGAAACATTTAATATTTTGATTAGTGGTATTGATACAAGAGGTTCTATTAGTAAAGTATCAAGAAGTGATGTTAATATTGTATTAACTGTTAATCCTACAAAAAATGAGATATTGTTAACTAGTATTCCAAGAGACTATTATGTAAGATTACATGGTACTTCTGGTAATAAGGATAAATTAACACATGCTGGAATTTATGGAATTCATATGTCTGTAAATACAGTTGCAGATTTATTAAATACCAATATTGATTATTATCTGCGTGTTAATTTTGATACTCTTATAAATGTAGTAGATAAGATTGGTGGTATTGATGTATATTCTGATATATCCTTTACGGCCTATAATGGCGATACTTTTGTTGCAGGTATGAATCATTTAGATGGCGCTCGGGCACTTTCTTATTCTAGAGAAAGAAAACAGTTTGCAGAGGGTGATAGAAAAAGAGGAAAACATCAAGAAGAAGTTATTACAGCTATTATTAAAAAGGTATCTTCTTCTAAGGTTTTATTAGCAAATTATTCTGCTATTTTAGAAAGTCTTCAAGATACATTTCAAACTTCTATGCCCACTGATACTATAAAATCATTTGTAAAAGGTCAACTAGATGAAATGGCAAATTGGAATGTGAAATCTATTAGTCTAGATGGTATTGGTAGAAATGATTATACTTATTCAATGCCAGGGAGACTTTTGTATGTAATGGTTCCAGATGATCAGACAGTTGCAAGAGCGAGTGCGCTGATTGAGGGAATGAGACAAAATAAAAGCTTTCAAGAATTAGGATTTAATTAATCCTTTTTTTTGCTTTTTATTGACCAAATATTGTAGTAATAGTATATTAATAACAGATAGATAATAGTAAGAGGGTGTAAGATATGATATTTAATAAAAGTAATCCGACTGTAAAAGTAGAGGGGATTAATGAAATTGACATAGAGACAGCGAAGGAGAAAAAAACGTTTAGGTTGCTAAATATTATGTTGATATTCATCGTGTTAATTGCTATTATGATTTCTTTTGATATTGTTAATATAAAAATTTATAATAAGAGTCCTTCTTTTGCAATTTGTACGAAAACTTATAATGATGGAGGAAGTAAAGTTTATTATGGATTAGGTTATAAGGTTATTAAATATAATCAGAGGAATGGTCGAAAAGGTGTGACTGTTGGATTTTGGACAATGCCATATAATGTAGATGCAAAAAAGATTGATATTTTGGATTTAGCAATTGATCTTCGTAATTATCCGAAAGATACCTATAATAAATATATCAATGAATTTGTACAAATAACTGGACAAATTTCAGAAATGAAGGATAATAAGGTAGTATTACGTTATAATGATAGTTCACATAAGTATAGTCTAAATGTAATATGTCATTTATCAAAGAAAGAAGAGGTTAGTACAGAATTATTGCCTAGTAGTAGTGCCATTATTACAGGTGTTGTTTCAGGTTATACACCTCGAGGTAAAAAAGGCAGTAGAGAGATAAATACATTAGAATTAGAAAATTGTTTTGTAAAATAAAGTTTGTATTTGATTTTTAGTGACAAAAAGAGAATTATATGGTATAATATGCCCAATAAAAGAGGGGAAGAGGGTATATATGAGAGTTCTTTCATTAACGCGTAGACAATTTGAAAAGTTAGAAAATTATCCTATTAAAAATGGTATTTGGAATACGGAGGCTAGCTTCTATCTATTGAAACAAAAAGAGGATTGGAGTGAAGTGAATTATCTTTTGAAGTATTTATATATTCAGGATAAGGAAACATTGGCTAATAAACTTTTTACGGTAAGTATGTTAGGAGATAGGGGGGATGAGCTAGATATAGAAGAGTTGGTAATTCCTAAGTATTTAACTGCCATTGATGATAAGGTATGTGGTTTTGTATCTAAGTTAGAACGAGGGGAAAACTTAGGACTTATACTACAAAATCCTAAGATATCGAATGAAGAAAAGTTTAGTTATTTATCTAAAGTTGGAAAGGTTGTAAAAAAGGTTCAAGAAAATGCAAAGTATGTAATGCCTTTGCACTTTGGTGATTTACATCCATATAACTTTTTAATAGAGCGAGATACTGGAAAATTACATGTAGTGGATTTAGATAGTGCTTATCTGGAAACTGGTTATCCCTCACCATCCTATTATCTTTGTAGAAATAGATATTTAGGCACTTTATCAGAGAAATATCATACTAATAGCAGTGGTGTTATAAATCCTGATAACAATACAGATTTATTTTGTTACAACACTATGGTATTAGAAACCATTGCAAGAGAAAATATTTCAAGAATTGGAATAGAGACATACTTTGATTATTTAAATTACTTAAAAGATTTAGGCTTTGGTGAGAATATTATTAATTCTTTTGAGAGATTATATTGGGCAAATGACAATATAAATTCTTGCGAATATTTTGATGAAATTCCAATGGATAAAATTGGTCAGGCGGGAATGAAAGTATATAAAATGATAAAAAAAATGTAGAAAATCTGTGAGTAAAAGCAGAAGAATCTACATTTTTTTGTATGAAAAAATTCAAAAAGTGGAATTCATAAAGGTAAATCCTTTATGATATGAAAAGAAAAAGTTATATTCTACTAAAGAAAGTATACATGAAAAATTAAATATTATCA
>CAJUHO010000017.1 GCA_910586195.1 uncultured Bacilli bacterium | reverse complement strand
GTTTCGACATTTTTTCTCTATCATAAAGTATTCACCTTTATGAATTCCACTTTTTGAATTTTTTCATACAAAAAAATGTAGATTCTTCTGCTTTTACTCACAGATTTTCTACATTTTTTGTTTTACAACTAAACTATAAATCCTATTTTATACTTCTATATACTGGATTAAATTCTCGAAAACTTGGCATTTCTAATTCTTTTTCACTAATTTCTTCCCTATGTTTTTGTTGTTTTAATAATTCCAACAATAATTTATAATCTTCTACCGTCAACATACTATCATATAAACTAGATACAGCCTCTTGTTGCACTAATGGTTTTTCTTCCTTTAACGTCGTATTTTTAGTATTTGCTAGCACCTCACGTGGTGAGTCTATACTTATAATTGATCTATTTAAATTATACCTAGACTCTTCTGGTATCTCATCTAATACTAACTCTTCTTCTTTTATTTGGAATCTCTTAAAAATAGTTCGATAAATTCCAAGTAACAAAATCCATATAATAAAAATAGAACTAGTTAATTCAATTAAGGCAATCGCATCACTATTTTTATAAACAGACGTCACTTCAAATATATTTAATTTATTTATAGAAATAGTATTTAGCAGTAATATAAACAAATAATGAATCATACAAAAGGCAGTAGTATTTATGATTCTTAAAATCTTATTTTCACTAGAAAACAATGATTTCCACATAACAATATTCGTTACAATAATAGCTAGAAAGTAAACAGCTAAATTGGGAAAATAGATTAATATAAAAACATGATTCATAAAATAGTCAACCATTTTTCCTAATGAAGAACCATACTGAATAAGCAATGCTAAAAGTGATGCTACATACAGTGATAAATACACTTTCTTACTCTCCTTCGCATTATGCCTATTAGTTGTAATAAAAAGAAAACCAAGAAAAACGATTACTAGTAAAAAAACAATTGCAATAACAGATGAAGACATTAAATTTTTTATTACTTCTAATTTTTCAGAAAATGACAATTGCGTCATAACCTTCTCCCCCTTTTTATTTCTATTCTATCCCAATTAATTCTAAAATATAAACAGTTTGCTTATCATCACTATCTTTTGTACAGGTAATCAGGGTAAGTGTAGTTTTATTATAATCCCTATAAACAGCAATTCTTCCTGTTTTTTGTTGCTCATAAATTTTTACTACTTGATAAGTATAAACTTTTCCATTATACTCTACCTTTGCAAGGTCCCCACCGCCAATTTTATAAAGATTGCGAAAAAACGCCTTATAACCAGTACCAGAGTGTCCTGCGATAATAAGATTTCCTCTATCTACATCTGGATAGGCAGAATTACTAGCAATAAACAGATTCCTATTGACATTATTATCTTTCGAATCTTTATCAACAATTCCCATCCTAAAATTAATTTTAGGGATTTCTAAATATCCAATATACTGATAATTATTATCAATGTTAGAGTTTCTATTAACTGTATCATTGGAACCATTGGTAACTTCTTCTTCTTTCTCTTCATTTATATTTTCTAAGGAAGCGGAAATCTCTTCTTTTACTTCTCTTTCTATCTCATGCTCTTCTCTATAATCTTTTTTATAAATTAAAGTATCCATATATTCATAGGCAATTAATTTTTTAGCCTGTACATAATTATAGGATAAAAAGAAGATACCTAATAAAATAAGAAAAGAACTTAAAATTGCAACAAAGTTAGAAAATAGATTATGCTTTTTTGTATTTTTCATAATAATACACAAGTCCTATTCCTGCTAATAAAATAATACTTCCTAAAATATACATCATGGTAGAAGATGAAGTGGGTGGGACAATCACCTCTGGATAATTTTCCATAACAATTTGATGAGAAGTATGCTCATCATCTATAATAAACGTCTTTTTTTCTTCACTTTTCATATACCCAAGTGGTGCACTTTCCTCTTCCACTGTATAGCTACCATCTGCTAAATCCTGTAGAACATAAGCTTTCTCTGTTGTAACAAAACGAGCCACTACATTATTTTTAGCATCTCTTACTACTAAAGTAGCACCTGCTAACGGTTTTTCAGTAGACTTATCAATTTTTAGTATATTTACCACATTAGACTTAGGCGTATTTACCATTTTAACAGTTAAATCATTATCTTTATCTGTTACTGTAAAGGTTACTTTTTCGTCACTTAATTTATATCCTGTTGGGGCCTTTTTTTCTTCTAGTGTATAAGTACCATTTCCAAGATTCATAATCTTATAAGCCTCATTTGTAGATGTCCAACTAGCAATAACTGAGCCTTTTTCATCTTTTAAAACTAATTCTGCTCCTGCTAATGGTTTATTAGTTACTTTATCTAATTTGATGATTTTTACAACAGATGATGAAATTTGAAACTTCAAGGTAGCATTTTCTCTACCCTCTTCAGGATATAGAACAGTTGGTGTCAAACTTTGTAGTGAATCATTGGTAGGTCGATACTTGTAGGCTTTATTTACTGTAGAGTTTGCAACAGCATCCATCTTAAAGTTTACAGATTTATCTGTTATTGATGATGCTGGAACACGGACTCTAAAGCTATCTCCAACTTTAAAATTTGTCTTACTTACATTATCTGTACTCACAATTTCTGTTCCCTTAGGTGCTGATGATAAACTTAAAGTCACACCTGATGAAATCGCTGTTCCAGAAATTTTAATGTCTTTAGAAATATAATATTTCTTATCTTGTGATAATTCTAACTTGGTATTAGCTGTATTCATACTCAAAGACGGTTTAACATACCCCTTGCTTCTAGCATTCATTGCCTTGTTTGTTAAATCTTGAATGTATGGTCTTAAGCCATTAGGATCTGAGCCTGTTGTTTTAAATTCATTTGTTAGGTTGTGAGAGCCTGTTGTATTATCTAAATACCACCAAATAGCAGTTTGTGTAATATAGTAATCTTTATTAGTATCTTGTACAATACTCTTTTTAGGATATCCATTTTCCAATAAATAAGCAATCCCTGCATCCATTTCCCCTACTAAATGCAAAGTATGATTACGTGGTTCTGTTTTGTTAAGATCCAAACAATAAGTAACAGTTCCATCTGTCATTGGTATAATATGGAATCTTGTTCCATTTACAAATCCTGGCAATAACGTAGGATTTGCTGTTGTTGTAATAGTACTAGGTGCTGCAAATGTCTGTGATAGTATAGAAAAAAAGCTAACTATCGTAATCATAATACTAATTAATAATTTCTTTATAATATTTTTTTTCATTTTTTATCCCCCTAATAATTGCAATGGCTACATTATATCATATTTTAACAAAATATGCAAGAATTAACCTTTATAAGTAGCAATTTTATATTAAAAGACATAACAATTATATGAATTATATAATATTTAAATTCCTGTTTATCAAAAAATGTTTTCTTATTCCTAAGAAAACATCTTCTACTCCAATTTTTTAAATTATTTACAAGTAAATCCTGAATCTTTTGCTGCTTTTTTAACGTCTTCTATCTTGCTCTTATTACCTGCAATATCTTCTAAATCATACTCTTCAAGACTCTTTTTGTCTGCTTTATTTAAGTCTATCTTAATAGAGATTTGATAAACATGTTTGTCCTTATCATTTTTAGTAGTTACTTTGATTCCATCTTTATCTTTACTAGGATATTGCTTATCTAATGCATTAGCAAATACGTCCCAATTATCTTTTATTGTATTATTTACAGCTTTACTATCTACTGTCATTTCTAAATCACTAACTTTTTTATTAGTAAAAGTCATTACTATTTTTTGTTCCATACTAACACCGCTAGCCTCTTGTGTATTTGTACAAGTTAATGTTTCAGTTTTAGAACCACAACCAGTAAATAATACTACTGTAAATACTGCAATTGCCAATACTTTCATCTTTTTCACAACACTCACTCCTTTCTAAGGATATTATATATCAGTTTAGAATAATTTTCAAAATAAATTTTAAATATTTATATTTAAGTACTAAAAACAAAATTTAAGTATTTAGAAATTAATTATGTCTATAATTATAAAAATCAATTACATTCGTACCATCTATTTCATAAATAACTTCTGAAGTTTTTCTATTATCTAAAATATAATTATAAGTATTTAAATCGGCAAAAGTGACTTTCACACCATAATATTGATATACAAATCTTTCAAATGCAAGCTTACGAAGATTATATTCATTCCAAAATATATCTTCATCAGCAATAAAACCATAATTGGAATTATAAATATTCGAAATATCATTATCAGAATCCTTTTTGATATTTCCAACTATTACAAACTTTTTATCTAAATGATTTATATTTTGTAAAATAGAGCTTCCAATAACTGTATTATATTTCATAAACTGATTTTCCAAACTCATATAAGACGCTTGATCCTGAATCAGATAATTTCTAAATAATAAAATTAATAAAATACCAGAAATTATTTTTATATATTTTGATTCATTTAATATTATTATAAAAAGAAATATCCATAAGTAACTTGCACTCATTAGTAGTTGCAATTTAGAATCTGAAATTACAAAAATTATAGAGTTTAAAAAGACTGGTAGAAGAATAATTACAATGCTTCCTATAATAATATTTCCCTTAGGGACTTTATTATGTACCATAGAAATTACAATAGAAATAATCATAACACTTAATAATAAAAGATGAAGGATATGATTATAAAAATAAGTGTTTTTCATAATGTCATTTGTAAAGAAAAACTTATAAAATAAAAGATAGGAGTCAATAATCTTAGAAGGAAAACTAAATAATGTATTTACTCCAACTTTATCAGCGTTGCTATAGCTGGCCATGTTAACATCAAATATATTTTGCGATATTTTCATTAAGATAAAGTATAAAATAACACCACATAAGAAAGTTAGCAAATATCCAAACGCTTCTTTATAGTCAACTTTGTTCTTAATTAGAAGATATAAATTATAAATAACAAAGAAAGTTATGATAAAGGAAAAGTACGCTTGGTACATTGATAAAGTAATAATAATTGATATGAGAGATATTAAATATTTTAAATATTTGCCTTTGGCTTTATAAAATATATAAATGGAAAAAACCCCAAAAAAGAAAGACAAAAAATATCCAATGGCACAATAATGAAAAAGCAATGTAGAAGAGATTATGGGAGAAACTGTAAATAATAATATACATAGTATTTTAGAAGTAACATTTTTAATATTAAACAAATCAATAATTAGCAAAACACTTATACTAATTAAGAAAAAACTTATAAATAAATCAATATGGGGAAAGGATATAAATCCCTTTAAAATACCAATTACATATAACCCAAATCTTCCTAATGAAATTTCCCAAGAATAACCATTATAAAAGTAATTATTTAATAAAATATCCGCTCCAATTATATTTTTAGAAAGCAAGGGAAAATGCAGAAGTATAAGTAAAATAAAAACTATAGTTATCAACATAATATTATCTTTTTTTAAAAGTCTCTTCATGAGTATCACCATTCTAATTCTAACATAGAAATATTTGAAAATAAAGAATGTCTATGATATCATTTAGGGGAAAGATGGGATAGTATGAAAAGATTAATAAGATTATGTGAATATCTTTTATTCTTACTTTTTTTAGGAATAATTATTTTTACAAAAGATAAACTTGCGACCTTATTTATAATACCACTTATACTGCTAATATATTTATTTACAAAGAAAATCAAAATAAAAAGATATGGCCTATTTATATTCATATTAGCACTTATAATCAGACTATTCACAATTCTTGTTTTAAATGTAGAAATTGCTGATGACTTTAAAACTATGTATGAGGCTTCCCTTAGTTTCATTAAAGGAAATCTAACTTTCATGAATAATACCTATTTTAAAACCTATTCATATCAATTGGGACATGTCCTTTATCAAGCAGGATTATTAAAAATTGTCAATAATGTAATTATATTAAAAATTGTAAATAGTCTAATTACTTCCTTCATAGTCCTTTTTATTTATTTAATAAATAAAAAAATATTTAATGAAAAGTATGCAAGAATAATATCTTTGAGTTATATTTTTTATTTTTATCCATTATATTTAAATTCCATATTAACAAATCAACATCTTCCTGCTTTATTTATTTTAATAGTAATATATTTAATAATAACAAAAGAAGAAAGTACAAAATTATTTTTAATTATTGCAATCCTGCTAGGAATCGCAAATATACTAAGGACAGAATCTATTATTATAATTTTAGGTATCATTTTATATAACATCGCATATACCACAAAGAAAAATTATAAATATAAGATAAAGAATATGGCGGCTCTTTTGATTGCCTATTTATTAGTTACAAATGTAGCATTACTCTTTTTAAATATCAGCCCCCTCTATAAAAATATTAACAAAGAAAGAAAAGTAGAAAATAGTACAATAATCTGGAAATTATATTGTGGTCTAAACACAGAATATAACGGAATTTATAATATAGAAGATGATATAAGATATTCAAGCTCTCATAATAAAAAAGATTTATTAATAAAAAGAATAAAAAAAGATAAGTTTAACTTTCCCATACTATTTCTAAAAAAAGAAGTAATATTATGGACACAAACCAATTATGATCTAAGAATAACAAATCATTTTAATAAAAAGTTATATGACTTACTACTAAAATTTAATCAGGGATTTCTCAATATAATACTATTATTATTTACAATAAGTCTGTATCCAAAAAAAGAAGAGACGAAAAAAGAAATTATATTTATAAAATTGTTAATTGGTATATATTTTGGAGTCTATTTATTTATTGAAATATCTCCGCGATATGCTTATATACTTCATATGCTAATTTTTATATTATTAGCAGCTTCACTTCAAAAATTAGAGAAACTAAAAGAAAAATTCGCTCATAAATAAAAGCTTTTAGAGAATACTTATTATTGCATTAGGTTCAAATAAAGTTACAAAATCCCCTTGACCTCCAATAAAGGCACTACTCATAGCAGCAAAGGCTACGCTAGTATCAATATCAAGATCGTTCTTAGGATCTATTCCATTTTCACGTAATGACCATTCAAATGTCATCTCAGGCATACCACCTGCTCTACCACCAATTACTGTTTTCCCTCTTAATTGATCTAGGCTAAAATTATCATATTTTTTTCTAGATACTAAAAATGTTCCATCTTTTTGCGTAAGTTGTGCAAATGTTTTTAGATAGTCTTTTTCTCCACCATTATATACGTATATAGTAGCTTCACTTCCAGAAAAACCAATATCAGCATCTCCCGATAAAACAGCGGCAGTTACTTTATCAGCACCTGGTGTTAAAACTAGTTCTACATCTAGCCCTTCTTCTTTAAAATATCCCTTTTCAAACGCTACATATTGTGGTGCATAAAAGATAGTATGAGCCACTTCTGCTAAAGTAATTTTTTCTAATTTTTCATCCTTTTTATCTTTATTAAAATCTACAAATACTAAAGAAACTAAAACTAAAATAATAAATAGACCTAATATGAATGTCCAAATTCTTTTCATATATATCCTCCTTTCACAGTCAAAGTATTATACGCAAGAATAGACTAATTCGTTCCTTCTCTTTTGGATTCAAATAATATATTTTAGTTTCGTAGTTCCTCTTTTTAATAGAGACTATGAAAGATATGTTCATTTTTCCTCATCAAAAAAAGAATGGCACATTATAGAACCATTCATATTTTAATCCCTAACAAATACATCTCTAGTATAGACTTTATCCCCCATTTGTTTCGTATTTTCATCTTGCCTATTAGCTAATATAACATCGGCTAATTTTTTAAATTCTTCTAAATTTTTCACTACCTTACAATTATGGAACTTATCAGTTATTAATGTTGGTTCATAAATTATAATTTCCACATTCTTCTCTAGTCTATTAATAATGCCTTGAATAGCACTCTCTCTAAAATTATCGGAGCCTGTTTTCATCGTTAGACGATAAATGCCCACTACTTTAGGTTTATTTTTTAACACGATTTCTGCTATATAATCTTTTCTTGTTTCGTTTGATTTTACAATAGCTTCAATTAAGTTTTCTGGAACATCCTTATAATTAGCTAGTAACTGTTTGGTATCTTTTGGAAGACAATAGCCCCCATATCCAAAGGAAGGATTATTATAATAATTTCCAATTCTAGGATCTAGGCTTACTCCTTCAATAATATCTCGACTATTCAATCTCATCACTTCTGCATATGTATCTAGTTCATTAAAAAAAGATATACGTAAGGCTAAATAGGTATTAGCAAATAGTTTTACAGCTTCTGCTTCTTTAGAGCCCATAAACTTAACAGAGACATCTTTCTTTTCGCATCCTTGTTTTAAAAGATTGGCAAATTCTCTTGCCCTCTCTGAGTCTTCCCCTATAATAATTCTAGAGGGGTATAAATTGTCATATAAAGCCTTTCCTTCTCTTAAAAATTCTGGTGAAAAGAGAATATTGTCAATACCATATTTTTCTTTTATATTATCGATAAAACCTACTGGCACTGTAGATTTTACAATCATAGTAGTATTTAAGTTCATACTAATTATTTTCTTAATTATATCCTCGACACTAGATGTGTCAAAGTAATTCAATTCTTCATTATAATTAGTAGGTGTACTAATGATAATAAACTGGGCATCCTTAAATGCCTCTTTATAGTCTAAGGTCGCTGTTAAATGAAGATTCTTTTCTCTAAAAAAGCGTTCAATATCTTCATCTTCTATAGGAGAAATTCTATCATTAATCATTTTTACTTTTTTCTCATTAATATCTAGTGCGTATACTTCATTATATTGGCTTAGTAACGTAGACAAAGAAAGTCCCACGTAACCAGTTCCTGCTACTGCTATTTTCATCTTACTTATCCTTTCGAATATATTTTCTTTTATTACTATTGTCATAAGTATTATATATTAATTTTCAAAAAAGGTAAATGAGACAGTCTATTTTAGATAAAAAAACAATTTACATGATAGATTACTTTATATCTTTTCGTTCCTTTCACATCATAGCCCCGTCTAAATTCATAGGTCCTTTTTAAAATTGGGGTTAGTCTCTTTTCAGTCGAATTTTTAGAATAAGATAAAAAAACGTCTAAATTCATATTCTCTTTTTTATTATCAACTTTGGAAACTACTATATGATCCAATAATAAACTAATTATTTTTTCATCTGTCTCAGAAGAAGATACCTTCTGTTTTAATATCTCCCTTAATGTTTGCTCTTTATCTATTACCATCTTTTTACTTTTTATATTCTTGTATAACTCATTTAAATTCATCTTTGCCAATTCTAATTTTTTGTTATAAAAATTATTTCGCTTGCAAAATTCATGATTAGATATACTACCATCTAAACTAAATTCTAATAACTTATCTTTTTTCGCATATAAGCTATTTATTTCTTTTTCTACACAGTCAATTTCACTGTTTAAATTTTCTTCTACATTTAAGAAATGATAATAATCCATAAGAATTTGTATAATATAATTTTTATCAATTTGAAATATGGAAATTAAATTTTTAAAGATAGTAGTAATTTCTAATTCTCTAATATTAGGAGAATCGCATGCTGCTTTTCCATTTTTTAAATAAAGAGAACAGACCCACGTAATATCTTTTTTATTTTTTCGAAATTCTCTTCGATGAAAAATAGTATTATGGTCCTTACAATATATTTTAGCACTATATAAATATCTATTTTTATATAAACTTTTATCCTTTTTCCGACTATGAAAAGCAACTTTTCTAGAAGTCAGACGTGCATTAGCTCTCTCCCATAGACTATCATCTATAATTGGCGGAATTCTCTTTTTATCTTCATACAAAATCCAATCATCTTTTTCGAAATATTTTACCTTTTTAGTCATATAATCGACTATTTCGGACTTTTTAGCACAATAGTATCCTTTATACTTCGGATTTTCAATCATCCTAGAAATTGTCGATACACACCATTTCTTATTTTGATAAGTTCTAAGACCCTCATTATTTAAAGTTTTAGCAACTTTTGAAAGAGATAGTTCATCAACTGCATAAAGCTCATAAATTTTTCTTACAATTTCTGCTTCTTCTTCTATAATGATCAACACTCCTGTATCCTTATTTTTTTTATAACCATAAAGCATATCATTACCTAATATTTCTCCTCGTTCTATAGCCCGATTCATACCAAATTTAACACGTTCTGATAATCTTCTTATTTCATCTTGTGCCATAGATGCCATTATAGTAAGTCTCAGTTCTGCATCAGGCATAGCCGTATTAATATTGTCATTTACAAATAAAACCGCTACTCCGAGGGACAAAAGTTCTCTAGTATATTTTATGCTATCCAAAGTATTTCTCGAAAATCTAGATATTTCTTTCGTAACAATTAAATCGAACTTGCCAAGATGAGCATCCTCAATCATCTGCATAAAATTATCTCTTTTTATATCACTTGTTCCTGTGATTCCATCATCTACATAACCTGGTATATAAGTCCAATTGGGATTTTGTTTTATATATTGTTCAAAATGCTCTACTTGATTTTTTAATGATTTCTTTTGCTCATCTGCATCTGTTGATACTCTTGCATAATCAGTGACCCTAAGGTGTATACCTGTAAGTGATTCTCCCATATTTAGTTTTTTTCGAACAGTATATAAATCCAAAGTCTCTTCTCCTTTCTAATTTTTTAAATCTTTTAAAATATTTTCTTCTGTGTATTTAAATATCTTATAGGATATTTCATTTTCATCAAACAGCTCTTTATTTAGGAAAAGAGCGACACTCAAAAGTATTTTTTTATTTTTATGTTCTATCTCTTTACTTTTTATAATATCATTAGAATTCATAATCAGTCCCCTTTAACTAAAATTATGAAAAAACTCAGAGAATAATACTTTAAGAAAAGGCAAAAACTATTCAGCAACTAGTTTCTGTTTAGTCTCTCTTACAGGTTTAATTGTTAATGTATTTTCAATTATCTTAATTAATTTTCTTATTTCATGATGAAGAAGAATATTGTTTTCTTTATATTTTTTAAGCCAGTCTTGTAATACTCTATTACTGATAGTCCGATATCTATAGCTACACTTTGAACAGGCTCATGATTTATTAAATCCCTATTTATAGTTTTTTCTTTTATTTATTTTTGATGTTCCTAATATTTCAAAGCCATATTTATTTATTAACCTAACTATGTTTAGTAACTCCATATTGAGATTGCAAAGCATTTAAGATATCCCTTTCTTTTCTTCCGTTATATATATCTATCTTCATAGCTTAATTTACTCATATAAAAAATCTCGTTTCCATTTTGTCCAAGAAACGGGATTCATATCAGAAAGTGGTAGGCTTTTAGAGAAGATTTCCTTGGCACACATCGTTATTGGCTTGTCCAATGTCATAGTGTATTACTCCCCATCTAAAAAGTTAGTTTTATACAGAAATTTTTCTTTTAGATTTCTGTATGATATTTAATAATTTGTTAATATCTACCTTTTAAGTTACGACTTTTTAATTTTGTTAATTGTTTATTTTTTAAGTACATAGAAATATTATTTTTAATAGCTTTCTCTTTTCTTTATTTTAAAATACTTGTGCAAAATAATTTTCTAATCCAACTAATTCTTCCTCTTTAATATTAAATTTATCAAAAGGAATACTTTCTACTAAATATTTATCTAAATTTCCTTTTATCCAGTCATCAAAAATATCATGTGGATCTTCAACTATAAAATGATTCCCAATTAATGCATTACAATGTGAACAGTTATTTGATGTACAATAGGCATTTTGTGTTTTGCTAAAATTATTATTAATCGTTTTATAATTTCTCTTTAAATATTCATCAACTGGTGGTAGTGTGCCAAGTCCTAAACTTCCCAATTCAGTATGTTCTTCCATGTATTGCTTTAATTGTTTGTTTATAAAATATGTATAGACTTTTATAGTCTTACCACATTTCCAACATTCATGTTCCCAACCATAAATATTAATACCATCTTTTTTTAATACTTCATATAAAAATTTACTTAACCTCATTGTATTTCGGCAATTAGGAAAATTATCGCATGCTGCAAATAATCCATACTGTCCAAGTTTAATAATCATATTACCATTACCACATTTGAAACACTTCATAAATAACACCTCTAATAAGATTATACAAAAAAAATTATAGTTTTCCTAGAACTTAGCAGTTTTTTATATGGAAATTTATTTTGAACAATATAGGTAACTTCTTATTCTCGCACTAAGAGAACCTAATGCTCTACAAATTGAACAACAGGGACTTGGCTATGTTGTAGCATCCATCGGAGAGCTTGGCGGTGTTGTTCCTTATACATCTTATAGTGCAAAAATAAGTTATTTAGAAAAAAATCCAGAAATCATCGAGAAGTTTGAGCGTGCTATTCAAAAAGGACTTGACTATGTACATTCTTCTAGTGATGCTGATGTTGCAAAAACCATTCTAAAACAATTTCCTGACACTTCATTAAATGATTTAACTAATGTGGTAAAAAGATATCGTGAAATTGAAGCATGGCCAAAAACAACAAAGTTTAGTGAAGAGTCATTTAATCACTTGCAAAAGATCATGAAAGCCAGTGGTGAACTTGATAATGAAGTATCATACGATAAGTTAATATATGGAAAATAAAATCTTAGAAGTATCACACCTAACAAAAAATTACCAGGATCTAGAAGGAGAAATAGAGGCCGTTAAGGATGTTTCCTTTGATATCTATGAACAAGAATTTCTTGCAATTGTAGGACCAAGTGGTTGTGGAAAGTCAACAATACTTTCTATTCTTTCTGGCCTAGAGACTGCCTCTGGAGGAACTATTAAGTTTCATAAAGAAAATATTGTTCTTGGATATATGCTTCAAAAAGATTCTCTATTTCCTTGGAGAACGATACTAGATAATTGTCTTCTAGGTTTAGAAATTACAAATTCTCTTTCAGAAGAAAATAAAAACTATGTAATTCATTTATTAAACACTTATGGATTAGGTGACTTTATTCATAAGTACCCAGAATCATTATCCGGGGGTATGAGACAAAGAGTTGCTTGACATCTTTTAAGACACAAATTCAAAAAAAATTAAACAAGAATGAGCATATTATTTGTTTTCAAAATATATACTGATATTGATAGGTGTGATTATATGAACAAAAAAAATATTTTTATATTAATAGCAGTAATTGGAATTATTTCCTTATCAGGACTTACCTTTTTATTTACACATAATTTAAAGAATGATAAAGAAAAAACAAGCAAAATGACCGCTGCTGTAATATCTATGGATGATAAAACATTAACGGTCCAAGATAGTAATCAAATTATTTATACTTTTCTTGGAGAAAACATTAAAGCTGAAATGGGAGAAAGTATCAGAATCGAATATAGTGGTAAACTGAATAAAAACAAAAATATACAAGATAGTACCATTATTCGTTATACAACCTCAACTGTCTCTTTAGATGATAATGGTATTCCCACAACATGGCTTGATAATGGAATATTTAGTAATTATTATATTTTGGCAAATAACAAATTAAAAAGTCTGTCTTTAGATGAAAAAATAGCACAATTACTTTTAGTCCGTTATCCAGATGCAGGTGCAAAAGAAGAATTAAAAAAATATCAATTTGGAGGATATGTATTTTTTGAAAAGGACTTCAAAAATAAAACAGAAAAAGAAGTGCAAGATATGATGTCTTCTTTACAAGAAGTCGCTAAAATTCCTATTTTAACCGCAGTAGATGAGGAAGGCGGAAAAGTAGTTAGAGTTAGTAGTAATACAAATCTTGTAAATGAAAAATTCAAATCATCTAAGGAACTATATGCAGATGGTGGATTCGCTAAAATTTCAGAAGATACTATTTACAAAAGTAAGATACTTAAAAATTTAGGAATTAACCTAAATCTGGCACCGGTAATAGATGTTTCTACAAATTCAAGCGATTATATGTATGATAGAGCCTTAGGAGAAAATACAGATCTTACTTCTACTTATGCCAAAACTGTAATTTCAGCTAGCAAGGATACTGGCGTTTCCTATACTCTAAAACATTTTCCTGGCTATGGAAATAATGCAGATACTCATACTAGTGGTGCAACAGATACTAGAAGTTATGATGATATTTTAAATAACGATATTCCTCCGTTTACTGCAGGAATCAACGCAGGGGCTGAAGCAATTTTAGTAAGTCATAATACTGTAAATAGTATAGATGCTAATAATCCTGCTTCTCTTTCTACCGATGTTCACAATCTACTACGAAACAAATTAGGATTTACTGGTATTATTATGACAGATGATTTGGCAATGGGAGCAGTATCCACTATCGATAATGCTACTGTAAAAGCAATTTTAGCTGGCAATGATATGATTATTACTACTGACTATAATAATAGTATGAATGAAATAAAGGATGCTGTATCAAATAATACCATTGATGAAAATCTAATTGATAGATTGGCATTCCGTGTTCTTGCTTGGAAGTATTATAAGGGTTTAATGTTTGAAAATCATAAATAGATATAGATCTTCGGATCTTTTTCTTTTGATTCTATTTACTATGAATAAAAGCATATAGAAATAATATATTTAAATTAAAGGAATGTGAAACTATGAATCTGGAGTACTCTGTGATTGATCTAATTGATGATAATCTTACAAATGAAGACCTTTCTAAGATTATAAACGAAAAATTATATCAAGTAATTAAAATAATAGAATTTAATAAAGAAAAGTCTTTAGGTGAGAAGTATGAATGAAAAAAAAGTTTATCGTGTGGGCATTTATTTAAGGCTATCTGATGAAGATCAAAATAAAAAAAATAAATTAGAAGTTAGCGAATCTATCAAAAATCAAAGACATCTATTATTAGAAGAAATCGCCAAAAGAAAAAATTTTAAATTAGTAGATGAGTATTGTGATGAGGATTTATCAGGCGCAGGAACTTTTCGACCTGAGTTTGAACGACTAATTAGTGATTGTAAAAAAGGGAAACTTGATATTATTCTTTGTAAAAGCCAATCACGTTTTTCAAGAGATATGGAAATTATTGAAAAATACTTACATAACAAATTTATTGAATGGAATATTCGCTTTATCAGTTTTTCTGATAATGCAGATACTGCCAATATTGGAAATAAAAAGGCAAGGCAGATTAATGGTCTAGTAAATGAATGGTACCTAGAGGATGTCTCTAATAATATTAGAAGTGCTTTTCAGTCAAAGATGAAAGTGGGAGAATACATCTCCCCTTTTGCCCCTTTTGGGTATGAAATTTCTAAAACTGATAATAACAAATTAGTAATAGATTATGAAGCAACTATGATAGTACAAAAAATATTTCATTTGTATTTAAATGGTCTAGGATTTAAGGCTATCGCTAATTATCTAAATCAAAATTCTATTCCAAGTCCCTCCTTTTACAAATACCAAAAAGGAAGCAATTTAAATATTATTAGTAATAAACCTCGCGAGGAAATTAAATGGTCTACTAACGCAATTAAAACAATCTTAACAAACGAGGTCTATATTGGTCACTTAGTACAAGGAAAAAGAACCACTGTTAGTTACAAAAATCATAAAATAAGAAAAAAAGAGAAAGAGGAATGGATTAAAGTAGAAAATACTCATCCTGCCATTATTGAAAAGGATCTATTTGAAAATATTCAACTCGCCTTAAGAGAAAGAACAAAATCGATTAAGAAAACTGGAGTTATCCACAATTTCTCTGGAAAAGTATTCTGTCTAGAATGTCATCATCTTTTAAGAAAAAAAAACTCAAATACTCATGAATATTTAGTGTGTTCCTTATCACAACACAATACTAATTCCTGTAACAACAAATCATCTATTCGCTATGATATGTTAGAGAAAATCATATTAAAATCTATCAACGAAAAAATAAAAAAATTTTATAACATAGAAAAATTAAAAAAATTACAACAAAGTGATAGTTATTGGAATTCAAATATTAAAGTTTTAGAAAGAAAAAAAGTATTATTAACTGATAGATTATCACATACTAAAAAGTACTTAAAATGCTTATATGAAGATAAAGTAAATAATATCATTACCGAAGAGCAATTTAGTGAGTTACTACAAGATTATTCTAATCAGGTTGAACTATACAAAGCTGAACTTCAGCATATTAATGAGAAAATTTCTCTCTCAGGGTTAGGGTATACTAATAATATTTTTGATGAGTACCAATCATTTCAAAAACTAAATAAGATTATTGTAGATACTTTTATTGAAAAAATATGGATTGGAACGATAAATACTAAAGAAAAGGAAAGAAAAATCAAAATACAATGGAATTTTCATTAGTAAATGTGTCTTCTTCTATATCAAACAGTAGCTCTCATCAGGACACTTGCTATCAAGCCTGATATTCTATTATTAGATGAGGCCCTTTCTGCATTAGATTATCAAACTCGTCTTGCACTTTCGGATGACTTATATAGTATTATAAAGCAAGAAGGAAAAACGGCTATTATGATTACTCATGATTTATCAGAAGCAATTAGTATGGCAGACAGAATTATTGTACTAACAAAGCGTCCATCTACTATAAAAAACATCTATAAAGTTGAAATGACTAATAAGTCTACCCCTATTCATAATAGAAAATGTAAAGAGTTTTCAAATTATTATGAAAAGATTTGGAGGGATTTAGATGTACACTTATAGCAAAGAGCACAAGGCATTTTTAAAAAAAATAAAGCATGAAAAGAAAATTGTTCTATTTTTCCAAATTGTCATTATTATAGGATTCCTACTATTGTGGGAAACAATTGCTAGATTAGAACTTATCAATACTTTTTTATCTTCTTCTCCCACGCAAATTGTAAAAACTACAATTTCTCTATTTCAAGAGGGAACTCTATTTACCCATATATGGATTACAACTTATGAAACTATCATTAGTTTTCTCATTGCAACAGCTTGTGGGCTTATTGTAGCAACCCTACTTTGGTCTAGTAAGATTCTTGCAAAAGTTGTAGATCCTTACCTAACTATTCTAAATTCTCTACCCAAAGTAGCACTAGGACCACTAATTATTATCTGGGTAGGGGCTAATATGAATTCTATTATTTTTATGGCCCTACTCATTTCTACTTTTATTACTATCATTAATATATACAATGGTTTTATAACCACAGAGGAAAACTATATTCGCTTATTAAAATCACTTGGAGCAGCAAAAAGACAAATCTTTTTCAAGGTCGTAATTCCTAGTAATTACATTACTATTATTAATGCATTAAAAATTAATGTTAGTATGTCTTTAATTGGAGTTATTATGGGAGAGTTATTAGTATCTAAACAGGGTCTTGGGTATCTACTAATGTATGGTTCACAAGTATTTAACATTAACCTTGTTATTACATCAGTATTTATCTTAGGACTACTTTCTTATCTCATGTACTTTTCTATTTCTAAACTGGAAATTTTACTAAAAAAATAGCGCTGGTAGGTAAAATCACTAGCACTGTTTTTTTATTTACTTTAACTAAAATTTTTTTATCTCCATCAATACTTCTTTTTATTCACAGTGCAAGTTTTGGCATCGCACTATGTATGTCCTAAATCAAGTCCCATATTTTCATTTCATTTTCAAACTACAAAATTATAATTCACTTTTCTGATACAATCTCTATTTTAGTTGTTCCAACTTGAGCTGGATAACTTTCATTAATATCTCCAACATAAGTAATTTTCACGTTAGTACCAACTTTATAAGTTGTATTATTATTTTTCAATTCTATACTAAACTTATCAGAACTTTTTCTTTCTTCTTCTTTTTGATTTGGTTCAACGATAATATAGGATGAAGATACTTCAAGTATTTTTCCGTAAAAAGAATGTTCATTATGACTTACTGTATCATTGGAACCATTTGTGTCAGTTTTAAAATCAAATGTTTCTCTATCAGTAACATCTTTTTCAATAATTTTATATACAATACTTGCTCCCATGCCTAATACTAAAACAGTGATTATCATTCCTATTATCTTTTTCTTCATAATCTCTCCTCGACAAATTACTATCTTTACATAACTTTTATTTATGTTTATTGTAACACGTATAACGTTGAACATAAAGATTTTAGATTATTGAACTTGAGGTCTTTATAACAAAAAAAGAAAAAGAAAAATTATATACTTCTCTTTTTCAAATTTATCTATAATATTTTTTTCTTACACAAGTATAAATGATTCCTACTCCTGATATAAGAATACTTAATCCTAATATCCGTATTATAATTGGAGCATTAAATGCTGTATTAGGAACATTTATCACAGTTGAATTGTTTACATTTTCTGTTTTATTAGAAGTATTATTATCTTGTGTAATATCTACTTCCGTCTCTGAATTATCATCTGGATTTGGTTTAGAATTTTCTTCATTATCGTCTGGTGTACTTGGAGTATCAGGATTATTATCATCCTTATCCCCTTCGTTAGTATCTGAATCTTCACCTGGTGTTTCAGGTGGAGTCTGTTCATCATCTGGATTAGTTGGTGAATCTGATTCATCATCTTTTATAATCCAATCGACTGTTGCTACTGTTTTATTTATATTTCCTGCTTTATCCTTATAAATGAATTCAAAAGTTCCATTCTCTGTAAAGGTATATGTATTTTTACCATTATTGTTTGTTATAATAATTTCTTCTGATTCATCTGTTAAGGTTGCTATTACTTCTGATTTTGTTTTCTCTGTTGTACTATATTTAACACTTGCAGTAGGAAGCGTTTTATCTATCCAATCGACTGTTGCAGTAACTTCTCCTTTTAATCCATACTCATCTACAAATTCAAATGTAAAACTACCATTTTCACTAAACTTATACGTATTTTTGCCATCATTATTAGTAATAGTAAGTGGTCTATTCTCATTAACAAGCATTGCCACTACTTCCATATTTGTTGGCGTTGTAATATCGTAATCAACCTCTGCTTTTGGCAATTCTCTCTTTGTAGTATCCTCATAGAAGTTAAATGCTTTAGCACCAATAAAACTTAATGATGCTGAGGCAGCAGATGTTTTTACTCCTACGATTTTAATATATTGTACTTCTGTTGGTATATCAAAATCGATTGTTTTAATTACATCATTTTTTGCCCATATTGGATGTCCTATTTCTTCATAGTTTTCTCCATCCATACTTCCAAGAATAGATGCCTCTAAGATTTTTCCATTTCCACCACCTACTGGCACATAATCCATCGCTGATAGGACAGTCGGTTTATCCAATTTGATAATAATATACTTATCTTTATCTCTACCATTCCAATCAGAATGCCATCTAGTATTATAGTTACCATCAATTGCAAAGGCCGCATTTCCTTGATTAGAAGTAGCTTGACTAGATACAGCATGAACAGATAAATGTGATATTGGTATATATTTTCTCTTTTCATTGATAATATCTTTTGTATATTTTAATTCCTCAGATGAACTTGCTAAGAAAACTCCTGTTTTTCCTACCCGAACAATTACAGTTTTATCTCCTGTTAAGTCTGGTTCTCCATTTTTAAATGATGTCCAATTTTCGTTTTCAGAAAATCTCCACTCCATTGCGTTTGTCGCACCAATAACTCTATTTTCTAAATCATTTGCAAATAAATTGCTAGGAAGACCAGTAGATTCTTTTATGTCTATTTTATATAGGTTTTCCTCATCATAACTAACACCTACAATATGAATATAAATATCATTTTCTGCTGTAATACTTTCAATTTGTTTTTTTGTTAATTGTAATTTATGCTCCTCTTCTGCTGTAAATGATACTTCAGTCCAAGTTTTTTTACCATCTAGGCTATAATCCCAACGAATACCATTTCCATCATAACGATCTGATAGTACAATTTTTCCTGCATTTTCTCCATCAAATGAGAAAGTAGCAATAGAGGAATCTAAATTACCCAATAGGTAATTAGCCTCTGTTCTTGTAACGGATGGTTGATATACATAGTATTGATCTGCTGTATTGTTTGGAACTACACTAGCCTCTGTTAAAATTCTTGTTTGTAATAACGTAAATCTATAAGAATTCACAATACTTGTTAATTTAGGTTTAATTAAATTAGATAACTGATACATTGGTAGCGGAAAGTACTTTAACTTTTCTGATAATTCATTTGCTAAGTTGTAGTAATCTTCCTCTGTTTTATTTTCATTTTTATTATATACATTGATTAATTCATACCAAGCATCAATATTTAAAGGTTGAAATTCTAAGGCTTTTCTATAGATTTCTTCTTGTTTAATTAAGTCCCCTTGATATGATTGGCCTAACAATACCATTTCTTTACTTTTTTCAAAAGTCTCATAATTATTTAGAACTTCTTGGGCTAATGCCATATATACTACCTGATAAGATCCTTTAGAGTAACTAGCATTTCCCCAACCTAATAGCATTCTTTCTCCCTTTTCTGATTGTGCCCAACCACTTACGTCATTATCAATTGCCCAATAACCTTTTCCTTGGCTATCTCTCGTATAATAAATAATCGCTGCATGACCTGGTTGACCAATTACTGCTGCAGGTATACCATGAACTGTTCTAATATTAGAACCTATTTTTGAAATACCTCCACATACGGCTCCATTATCTAAATTCATCCATAATTTATACAAACCTGGTCTAAATGAAACACCATAGTCTAAGAAATTACCATATTTTTGACTATACATTTCTTTATTGGCTTCATCATGATATTGTGGTTTTGAATAATTAGGCCAAATGTATTTCATATAAGGATGTGGCGTTAAATACTTCCATACTTCATTTGGATGAGCATCAATTGATTTCTGTGTATACTCGTTCAACCATATAATTTCTTCATCATCAATAATATTATTTAAAACAAAACGCATTTCCTCTACACTGTACTCTTCAAACCATTGTGTAATATCTAAATTTTGTGAGGCAACAAAATGTCCATCTGCATGCATTTGTTTATAGATTGCATAACGAGTTACTGCATCTGATTGATTTTCTGGGGCACTTGGTTGCATCCACAAGGCAACTTGTGCTGAATGTGTAAGAGAGAGTGTAATAGCCATTTTGGTATATAGCTCTCCTAATACATTACCATACTTCGTAACTTCTTTATTATTAAAATCAGCTTTATAATTTTTATATAGTTCTGATAAAACCTTTATAGAATTAATATAACTTCCAGCTGGTTTTCCTCCAACAATATATAATCTAAGATTTTCTATGTCATTCATTAACCATGAAATAGCTTCTTTATTTTCTTCACTATACTTAACAAATGATTGAAGTATATCATAACCTACACTATTTACAAAATCTCTTTGAAGAATAGTTAATTCATTTACTGATAATTGTGTATTAAAATCAGCAGATTTCAATATTTCATCATATTCTCCTACTGTCTTAATAAAATTAACAGGACTAGTATCCTCTACATAATCTTCTTTAATAAATTTAGCATCTGCATAAACTGCATGATCCGCTGTATCATTTCCATTATTATGACAATATAATTTTAAATATTTTGCATCTTTTATATCAATTTTTACGAAGATAGCATTACTTGTTCCTTTTAATACTGGAGGTTTCACATCTGTTTTTAAGTCCCAATTTGTTCCATCTTGTGACGTATAAATAGCAAATTTTACTCCATTTCCATTGTTGCCTCTACTAGCATCCACTCCAATATAGGCAGTGAAATAATCATAATTATAGGATTTAATATCATAAACAAGTGTAGAAGTGGCATGAGCAAATACACCTTTCATAAATGGTGTTTTCTTGCCGTCAACGTTTACATTAATTAAATCATCACTTGCATTTTTATCCAATAAAATACTTCCCCATCCAACTGAAGATTGTTCTTTTATATAAGGTGTATCTGATAAATAACGCATTTTTTCTGTATTATACGCCAAATATCCATAGGGTGTACTTTCTACTTCTTTCTCCTCTATTTTATTATTGTTTAACGTTCCTTGTAAACCCATTCCTATTAGAACTGAAGATAGTCCTAATAAAATCATAATTAAAATATTAACTTTTTTAAATTTTTCTTTCATATAAACCGTCCCCTTTTATTTGCAGCATATTATATCAAAAATTATTGATTTTGTCAAGAAAAAGTCTTTTTTTGTTAAAAAGTAAAAAGTCGTAAAATAAAAAATATTCAACTTAATCAATGGGACAAGCCATGATTACATAGCTCCTTAACCAATAAAAAAGAAACACATCTATTCGTGCTCCTAAAAATAACTATATATTTTGTTAAAAGTTTATTTTTAATAATTTATACACTAATCCTGACAAAATCTTTTTATGTATAAGTACAACTAAGTCTCGCTCAACGCAAGACGGAACGACTCATTACTATAGGCAGAACCATTAGAGTAGTCATAGCAAAAGACACCTGCAATCTCATTACTGAGATAATAGCCTCCTCGCGCAAACCATGGGGATTGTGTTGTTACCATATATGTAGAATTTTCATACCAACTCGCTGTCTCATTTAACGCATGGGATGTACAAACTCTTCCTTTACATGCCATTAGTGGATCACTATTTTCATAAAAATCATAATACTTATCTTCGAGCCAACTCTTTCCTGTTATCTTTGTCCCATCCTGTAGTAGTCCTGTATATCCTGAATGAAGCGTCGTATTCATTCCCGAATACTTTTCTCCTCCTGGGGCATAATCTCCCATCATATATTCCCAACTTCCTCCACTCA
>CAJUHO010000016.1 GCA_910586195.1 uncultured Bacilli bacterium | reverse complement strand
TATTTTTTATCTTTTCACAATTCAAAAAAATATATGATTTTTCTTCATATATTTTACATTTCTATTTCTTAGGATCTACCAATATTTTAACAGCAGAATCTTTTCCAGATGTCAATTTTTCATAAGAAGACTGAACATCTTCTAGACCTACTACAGCATCCACAAACCTCATCATATCTATCTTTTTAGACTCCATTAAATTGATACAAGTTTGAAATTCCTGTTTTGTATATGCAATAGCTCCTTTAATTGTCAACTCATGCATAACAGCCATTACACTAGGAATTGTCACAGCCTCCATAGAAATACCTACTAAAACAATTCTACCTCCAGGTTTGACGAGACTAATAGCACTACTAATAGCTGGCGAATTCCCACAACAATCAATCACCAAATCAAAACCACCATTCGTCTCCTTTAGCAAATCTTCTACAATATTTTCCTTCTTTGCATCATACCAAGCATCTGCCACTTCTAATTCTACAGACCTCTTCCCACGTGCCTCATTTGTCTCAGAAAGACCAACAAAACTTGCTCCTTCCAGTTTAGCAAAATAGGCAGAAACAAGACCTATAATTCCTCCACCAATAACAAGCACACGATCTCCTACTTTAATATCGGCCAAATGAATGGCGTGAAGTCCCACAGCAGCAGGTTCTACCATTGCAACCTCTTCATCAGTTATACTATCTGGCACTTTAATCACCATATCTGAACGAATCTTCATCTTCTCTGCTAAAGCACCTGGATTAGTTTGGGAAAGTCCTGTTGCAAAGGTCCAAGTATCAGGGCAATACTGTACATTTCCAGTTAAACAAGAAGGACACTTTCCGCATGGTGAAATTGGTAATGCTGTTACCCTATCCCCTATTTTCAAGTCATCCCTATCCCCTGAATTTATTACCCGACCACAATACTCATGTCCCATTACAAGCCCAATAGGATTTCCTAAATCCCAATAGTGGATATCTGACCCACAAATGCCACATTTTAATACATCTATTATAACACTACCATCTTCTTCTACAGGCTCTTCCATCTCTATTAATTCAAAACTCTTCTCTCCCTTTATTGCTACTGCTCTCATTTTTTTACCTCTTACTTTCCTTTATTTTTCTAGTAGCACCATACACATAAAAGAATGGCACTAATAGACTAATAACATCCGATATAAATATCGAAAATGTTCTTTCTACTTTATTTAATGTTAATACCTGCAACAACAATAAAATCATTCCTAATATTAAACAAGTATCCCTCATTTTTCTAGAATTTGCGTAAATTAATGCAATCATCCCTGCTACAATCTGAAAAATAGCTAAAAACAAAATAGATAATAATGATAACGGAGTATCTTTTATAATAGTAAGACCTCCAATAGTAATACTTGTCTTCTCATGTGTTAAGACATAAAAAATTGATGCAATAACAATCGAGGCTATAATAATTTCCAATAATCCCGCAATTCTTAAAGTAATTCTATCATACCATTTCTTTCTCATGAATTTATCACCCTCATTTATTCTTATAAACATTTTATCATAAAACTATCAAAACAATACCTATTTTATTTTCGCAAACTTCGTCTTTTTTCTTCTAATTCTACTACTTCATCTACCAAACGATCTTTATCAAGTATCGTAATAATCACTAAAAATATCAGTACAGCATCTAATGCTAATAAAACTACTACAATCCAATTAAAATTATATGTTACCTCTTTAGTAGTATCAAGATAAGTATCTGTTAAATATTCATCGAAATTCTCATGACTCAATTCTACCTTATTTTCAAGTGATACAAATTTTTTATAATTCTTGATAGTAAGTTCTTTTAAGTCATCAGAAATTTTTACAGGATAACCAACAGCACGAACGCTTTCCGGTTTTTCTTTAGTTCTTCCATAAGAATAATCTATTATTTTTTTATATTTAGCGTAATCACTTTTATCAATTACCAAAAGATAAATATGCAAAGAGCCCTTTTTTTCTTCATCTATTATAAAATGAACATTTTTATCATCATCCACTCTTGCAAATTTTTCAGACATTTTATCAATATCAATATAAGTATAGTCTTGTGTACTTCTTACTCTTTCCCACGGGGTAGGTTGCCTTTGCTCTTGATATAGGTAGAATGCACAATAAGCAAGAATAAAAACCACAATTAAATAAATAGTACAAAAAACTACTTTAACCGAAAGACGAAAAGACTTTTTTGTTTTTTCTTCCTTTTTTATTTGTTTCATATGCCTCCTCCTATTTTTATCATATCATTTTTCATAAAAAAAAGAAACCTATATAAATAAATATTCTGGTTTCTGATATACGTTACTTTCTTGTTTATGCCCATGATATTTTTCTACTAAAACCGCTCTATCTACCTCTAAAGATTTTTTCACATCTATAATCCTTTGATTCTTAGATCCTCTAAAATCGATATCATAGCTTTTTTGTTCTAATATAAATTTTCCATCGACTAAAACATCAATTTCTTCTAAAAGCTTTCTATGCTTGGAATTTCTAATCATCATCTCATAAGTAAAACCAGTATAACACCAAACATTAAGTCCAAGCGCATGCGCAGCTTTGCAAATTTCAAGGCAAGCCTCACTTTGACAAACGGGATCTCCTCCTGATAAAGTAATCCCATCCTGTCCCTTTATTTTTTTTAGTTCTCTAATCACATCAGTCACATCCACTTCCACGCCATCATGAAAGTCATGCGTCTGTGGATTATGACAGCCTTTACAGTGATGAGGACATCCTTGTGTCCAAATGACTGTTCGGATGCCCTCTCCATCTACAATAGAATCTGCCTGTAAATCTGCTGCTAGCCTAATTTTCATGTTTATCGTCTTCTTTTTTACAAGTTAGTTCTTTACTACCGCCATGTTTTACACGGTCTCTCTCTTCGGCACGTTTTCCATTATTAAATCTAGAAACATCTCCTGCTAAATAACCTGTTACTCTTCTAATTCTCTCAAACCCTTGTCCTTCTCCCATAATTTTCTCCATAATTTTATCCTCCTATTTTTCTTCTTTATTTTATTTGTATTATCTACCACAACATTCTGGAGTAGTTATTTTCTCAAGTGGAACCCCCTCAAATTCATGTCTACCACAACCTGGACAAACATCGTTGATAACACCAACATAGCCACATACTGGATCACGGTCCACTGGATGATTGACAGCACCATAACCAATGCCAGCTTCTTTCATAATACGAATGACTCTCTCAAAAGCATCTACATTAGAAGCTGTATCTCCATCAAGTTCAATATATGAAATATGTCCACCATTCGTAAGTGCATGATATGGTGCTTCTGCTTGTAATTTATCAGCAATACTAATGCGGAAATACACTGGAATATGGAAAGAGTTCGTATAATACTCTCTATCGGTTACTCCCTTAATTTTTCCGTAAATTGCTTTATCAATAGCTGTAAATCTACCAGAAAGTCCCTCAGCAGGAGTGGCAAGACATGCAAAGTTTAAACGATAATTTTCTGCATATTGGTCACACTTTTTACGCATAAACTTAATAATTTCTAATCCTAATTTCTTACTTTCATCACTTTCTCCATGATGCTTTCCCGTTAAAGCTTTTAAACACTCAGCAAGCCCAATAAAACCAATAGATAAGGAACCATGTTTCCATACTTTTCTTAAACGATCTGTCGGTTTTAGTTTTTCTCCATTTGTCCATACACCCTGGCCTAGCAAGAATGGAAAATTATAACATCTTTTATTACATTGAACTTCAAAACGTTCTAGTAATTGGTCCTTTACTTTATCCATCAATTCTTCTAGTTCCTTATAAAAACCTTTCATATCTGCTTTATCTCGTTCTTTTAAAGCAATACCATGTTTGATACCAAGACGAGGCAAATTAATTGTTGTCCAAGAAAGATTTCCTCTTCCTGTTACAACTTCATGATCAGGTGATGTTACATCTGCAATTACACGAGTACGACATCCCATATAAGAAATTTCTGTATTAATATCCCCTTCTTTATAATATTGAAGGTTAAATGGTGCATCTATAAACGAAAAGTTCGGGAACAATCTTTTCGCAGAAACTTGGCATGCCAGTTTAAATAAATCGTAATTAGGATCTTCCTTATTATAGTTAATCCCCTCTTTTACTTTAAATATAGATACAGGGAAAATTGGTGTTTCTCCTTTTCCAAGACCACGATCAGCACTTAATAAGAAATTTTTAATAATCATTCTTCCCTCAGGAGAAGAATCTGTTCCAAAGTTTACTGATGAAAAAGGTACTTGCGCTCCTGCTCTAGAATGCATTGTATTTAAATTATGAATAAATGCTTCCATTGCTTGTTGAGTAGCACGATCTGTTTTTTGCATCGCTTTTTCATAACTCTTTTCAAAAATTTCTTGAATTCTGCTAGAACCTTTTTGATAATCTGTCAAAGTAGTAATGTCAAACTCAATACTTTCGCATTTATCTATTTCACGAATAATTCGGTCCATATTAATTACAGGCAAAAATCCTTCTAAATCTAGAAAATCATAAACTGTCTGTTTTAATAATTTTTTAAATGTTTTTAAGACCCCTGGTGCTAAATAGTAGTCTAAAGCAGGTATTGCCTGACCACCATGCTGATCATTTTGATTAGCCTGTACAACAATTGCTGCAAGAGATCCATAAGTACTAATATCTTGTGGCGGTCTTACATATCCATGTCCTGTATCAAATCCATTTTTAAATAAACGAGACAAGTCAATTTGACAGCATGTAGTAGTACCCATGGCAAAGAAGTCCATATCATGAATGTGAATTACACCTTCATCATGCATCTTAGCGTATTCTGGTTTCATTAGATATGCCTTCGCAAATTCTTTTGATACTGTTGCACCATATTGCAACATCGTTCCCATAGGAGAATTTCCATCAATATTCGCATTTTCCCTTTTTGCATCTTCTTCATTCGCTGATTTTAATCCTAAATTTTCCAAAGATTTTAAAAACTTATGTGTTTTTTTATCTTCAAAGAACGAATTCCTAGATTGATTTCTTCTTTCACGATATTCTGAAAATGACTTATAAACATCCTCATATCCATATTTAGAAAGTTCCTCTTCAATATAATCTTGAATTTGTTCAATCTTAAACTTATCCGTATTTTTGGCTTCTTTCTCAATTTTTTTCAAAACAGCCTGATATACTTTTTGAACATCTTTTGCTGTATACTTTCTTGCCTTTTCATCTTCATCGACATCTACTTCTACACTATCAAAACCTTTTTTTATAGCAAGAGCAATCTTAGTCTCATCAAAATGAACCTTTTTTCCATTTCTTTTTATAATAACTAACTCTTCTACTTTCTCACATACATCTGTCATATTTTTCCTCCTACTTCTTACACTTTCTAAATCCATTTTAGTCTTCCAAATTACAAATTGCAATAGCTATTTTGAAGGATTTTTTCACTCTTTTTAAGAGATGCTTGATATATAAGGAAACTTTGAAAAAATCTTTTTTGTTCGATTTACGACAATTTACATTTTTATACAAAACAAAAAAATCGTTTTATCATTTTTTTGGTTTTTTCAAAAATATTTTTTCTATTTTCTTTATTTTACAATGATTTTAATAATTTACAAAAATTAAAAAAGTGATTTTTTCAAAAAACACTTTTTATCTTTTCTCTAATTTTTGAATATTATGGGACACTAATTTATCCATCCTATACAGCCTATACGTCTTCTTTAAAGGCTCTTTTGTTGTATAAAACCAACCTGAACTAGATAGCCTGGTACATATATTTCCACACAGTATATTAAATGACCTCACTACCTTCGTCTAACATTTTTCATTATTTTTTTTCACCCTTATCAGTGGATCCAAAACCACCCATTCGTTCACCTTCTGCACTATCACTATCTACTACTAAATATTTTTGGAAAACAACTTGACCAATAACATCTCCCTTTTTTACTTCAATATCATGGTCAGAACAATTAAAATAAGCAAAGTAAAAATGTCCATCATTATCAGAATTGCCATAATAATCAGCATCAACAAGACCAATACTATTAGCTAGCATAAAGCCTTTCTTAGGACCACTACTTCTATTTAATAGGAAGAAACATTCATCCTCCTTGCAATAAGCCTTTAGACCTGTTGGCACTAAAGTTGGCTTAAGACCTGGATAATATTTTGGAATAATAATGTCCTCTGCTGCTTCTACATCATATCCCGCTGAGTTTTTCGTTTTTCTCACTGGTAGATGTATATCTTTATCCTCATATCCCTTTACAATTTCAAATCCACGTGTTTTCATATTTTTCTCCTTCTTTCATCTCTTCTAATACTTTATCATTATCAATATATAGTACCTTTTTATTCTCTTCTAAACTTTTTTTAACATCAATAATGCATTGATTACTACTTCCTACATAATGTAGTCTCTCATTGGCATAACGCAAAACAAACTTACCATCTAATAAAACATCTAAATGATTTAAAATTTTTGCTAAATTCTGATCTTGCTTGCACTCTTCTTGTAATCTTTCAAAGGTATAACCAGTATAGCACCAAATTGTCTTTTCAGGAAACTTATCTTTAACTTCTTCTACTAAAGAGGCAATTGTCTCTCTGCTAGACTCAAACAAAGGATCTCCTCCCGATAAAGTAAGACCACTACACCACGAATGAGAAAGTTCTGTAAAAATTTCTCCTTTTGCCTCTTCATCAAACTCAAGCCCATCAGTTGGATCCCAAGTAATCACATTCTGACAAGCATGACAATGATGAGGACAACCACTTGTCCACAAAACCACTCGTAGGCCCTCACCATTTAACATATCGGCCTTTGTAATATTATGATATCGCATCTACATTGACTTCCTTTCTGAAATTTCTACCATTTTTGCATTATTTAACATGGTATCCCCATGAACCCTAGAGTAAGATAAATAACCATTCATTCTATCGATTTTCGTAAGATCTGTACTACCACATTTAGGGCAGACATCCATATCAAGTTCTTCATGTCCACAGTGATTACAATAAGAAAGAGATAAATTTACGCCTTCGTAAAATCCTTTTTCCATAGCACGTTCAATATAAGTAATCATAGCCTTAGTATTATAATTTAGGTTGTATCTTACATATTGAATTCTACCACCCTTACAAAGTTCCCAAAATCTCTCTTCTAAATCCTGTTTTTCTACTCCTGTAATATCTTCCCAAACACCACAATGAAAACTATTAGAAACATATTCTCTAGAACTTACTCCCTCGACTACACCATATTTTTTTCTAAATTGTTGTATTTGAAGACCACACAAATTTTCAGCAGGAGTCCCATAAATAGCATATAAAATTTTATCTTCTTCTCTAAATTCTAATGTTTTATCATTGATATATTTTAATACATCCCTAGCAAAATCTCCATCTTCTACAATACTTTTACCATTATATAAAACTTGCAACTCATTTAAAGCAGTAATACCAAAAGAAGCAGTAGATGATTTTAAAACTTTTTCAATAGACTCTTCAGGTCTTAAATTACCACCATAAAATCCGCCTTGACAATAAGCTAGAGGATTCGTAGACGCTTTTCTTTTCGCTAAATAACGATAAGTTCTAATATGAATTTTACGAATCATTTCCAAATAATAATCTAGTACATCATAAAAATCTCTCTGTTCTTCTTTTGCCTTCGCTAAAATCATAGGTAAGTGTAGGGAAATTGCCCCAATATTGAATCGTCCAATAAAAACAGGCTTATCATTTTCATCTAATGGTGCCATTCCTCCCTTTTCATACCAAGGGGATAAAAAGGCACGACAGCCCATAGGACTTACAACTCTTCCATATTTTTTGTACATTTCTGGTACGTAACCTTCTCCTGACAATGACAAATAATCAGGATACATTGTTTTTTCACTACAAGCAATAGCTGTCAAAAAATTATCACGTAATATTTTTCCTTCTCCATGCAAATCCTTATCATATAAAAACACCAATTTAGGAAATAATGTTGGTCTCTTATGTCCTTCTTTTCCCTGACCTTCTCTATGCACCTTCAAAATAGTATTGGTAACCATCTGGGCAAAAGGATCTAGGTCAATTCCAAAAGTAAAAGTGACAAAGGGATAATCTCCTCTACTGGAACTAACCGTGTTTAGTTTATACTCGATTCCCTGATACCCTTGCTCACATTCTCGCTGTGTCTTTTGATTAGCATACTCTTCTGCCTCTTTTTGATATTCTTCTCCTTTAATGCTTAAATACTCATGATAGTATTTATCATAACTTTTCTTTGCATATTTTTTTAAAACACTGTCTACTTCTGGCACTGTAAATCCACCATACTGCATAGCCGTAGTATTGATAATCACGTCCCCCATAACATTAAAAGCGGTCTGTAACGTTTTAGGCTCTGTATACCAAATATTACTCATCTCAAATCCATCCTGCAAAACATGTGCCATATCAAATAAGCAACAATTCATAGTATCTCTTCTGGCACTCATATCATGAATATAAATGTAGCCATCCTTACAGGCCTCTATCTCAGCTGATGTCAAAAAAAACTTTTTATATAATTCTTGATTTAAATTATTATAAATCAAACATCGTTGAGTAGTTACTAATGCACTATCCATATTGGCACATTCTTTATCACCAATATAAGTAATTAGTTGTGCTTTCTTATAAACTTTATCTAGAATATGAATCATTTCTTTTTTATAATCACGATACTCTCGATAACTTTTGGCAACTAAAGGATTCACCTGCTCTAACGCAACTTCACAGCAACTATGAACTTGTTCTACTGTAGGAGTCGTTGTTTGTTTACACAACAGACGTTTAACGATTCCAACCACCTCATCAAGTGCCTCTTCTGTTAAATCAACCATAACCCTCTCTGCACTAGCATTCACAGCTTTCTTTACTCGATTAGGATCGAATTGCTCTAAATTACCATTCTGTTTTATAATTTTTATCTCTTTTGTTTGTTCCTCTGTCATAAAACTACCTTCCTTATAAATTCATTTTAGGCTATTTTGCACAATTATCGTTGTTGCATTTGCAACAATATAAAAAAATTGTTATACTTAATTTAAAAGGAGCCTGTTTTATGAGTGAAATATTAAAAAAACAAGAACTAAACTTATTCAAAAACTATTTGTCAAATTGTGTCAATACAACTTATAAAACATATCAAAACAAAGAGTTCATTTTAAACAACAGTTCCCCCATCAAAAAACAGATTGGTTTTATCGAATATGGTAATGCCAAAGTAATAAAAACAGATATAGAAGGCAAAACCACTATTATAAAAGAATTAAGAGCCCAAGATATTTTTTCAAATTTATTTTTTCAAAATTCGGAAGATGAAATTTATATTATGAGTAGTAGCACTACAAAAGTAGTCTTTATTGATTATTATGACACTATTAAAAATTGCAACAAGGGTTGTAGTTTTCATAATCAAATGATTCTGATACTTTTTGAACTATTAATTAATGATTATAAACAGCAAAACGAAAAAATAGAACTTCTCTCTAAAAGATGTGTTAGAGAAAAAATTCTATTTTTTCTAAAATGTCGCATGAATGAAAAAAATATATTTCAAGTGACAACCTCCTATACTGCTATTGCTGAATATATCGCTGTAGATAGAAGCAATTTTATGAGAGAACTTAAGAAACTAGAAAAAGAGGGTCTCATTAAAAAGGAAAATAAAACCGTTAAGGTAAACTCAATTATACACGATATTATATAAAATGAATTATATCATTTTACAAATCACCAATATCTTCAAGTTCTAAATGATTCCTATCACCCACTAAAGGCGTATTTATCACCCGCAACTTTGGATCATTGCGGAATAAATAACGAATCTCATCAAAATTTTTATCTGGTTCTAAAAGTAATTGAGCCAAATCATCTATTTCCTTTAAATCATCCGTCGTTAATGAGAAAAACTCTTCCTCTTCATCTATATAAGTAGGCATAAACAAATAAGAAATTTCATCATTCATCAAACTATGAAAATCAAAAAAAACTGCCCTTGCTAGCATCGCCAGCCCTCTAATACCACTTCCATGTACAAAATAGGAAATATCTCTTTTTCCACTTCGCACATCTAGCCAAGCAAGAGAGGCAAAAATCATTTTTTTCTTTTTGTCATCACGTAGTAGCCCATCCACATCATAGTCAATCCATCTTTCCGTCTTCTCATCATAATATTGACAAATCCAATGATCGCAGGCAATATCATCATAAAAATATGGAGCAAAACCACTTCTAAGGCGGCAACTGTAACCCTTTGCCTTTAAAATAGAAGCAGCAAGAACTGACATATAGCGACAAGTCACTACGATTTTATCAGCTACTTCTCGGTCTAGAACAAAACCTCTTTCATCTTGCCTAAATAACTCAGCCATCATAGCAGGAGCAGTTAATAAAACATCATCTTCACAGCGATAACGATACCAAGGAAATGCCATCCGAAGTTGTTCTCCCTTTTCATTATCCTTCATCAATTCAACTCTATGAATAATATTAGATCTAATTAAATTCATCAATTCATCCAAATCATCTGGTAATTCCTTAAAATATTTCTCATATGGTTGGTAATTGGTATACATACTTATCTTTTTATAAAAATCTAAAATCTCCCTATTCATATTATCACTCTCCTACTTTAAAGAATAGCAAATACCAAAAGAAAAAAACTGACATTTTCAATATAGAAAATATCAGTTTTTAAAAAAGTGATAATTGATTTGAGTCAGGTAAATCTGTTAAAACTCCCATCTCCGTCATTTTTTCTATCAATGTTTTAGAAACCTTTCCCCGTTTTTGAACATCTTCAATACTCAAATATGGCTTTTTCCCTCTTTCTGCTACAATAGTCTCTCCTACCGAAATTCCCAAACCATCAATGGTAGAAAAAGCAGGAATTAAAGTATTTTCATTCTCATCATCCAAAACAAAGTTTTTAGCTTCACTTTTTTCTAGAGAAATATTAGCAAAATGAATTCCTCGAGCACTCGCTTCTAGAGCAACTTTCAAAGTTTCAAGAATATTAGTTTCCTTATTTGTAGCTTCAAATCCCTTTGCTGTCAAATCTTCAATTTTCTCCTTTATAGCATCATACCCTTTAATCATCGTCTCAATATCAAAGTCATCAATACGAATAGAAAAATAAGCAGCATAATAATAAAGTGGTTTATAAAGTTTAAACCAAGCAATACGAATGGCACTCATAACATAAGCACAGGCGTGTGCTTTTGGAAACATGTATTTTATTTTACGACAAGATTCAATATACCAGTCTGGCACCTTAGCCTCTTTCATCTCTTCTGCCATTCCTTTCCAAGTCTCAGGATCTTTACTGGCTTTTCCTTTACGAACAAACTCCATAATTTTAAAAGCGCGGATAGGTTTCATTCCCCAATTCATCAAGTTAACCATAATATCATCACGACAACCAATAACATCTTTAAATGGAACTATCTTATTTTTGATTAATTCAGAGGCATTACCAGCCCATACATCAGTTCCATGTGAAAGTCCTGAAATCTTAACCAACTCTCCAAAAGTCTTAGGTTTTGTCTCTTCTAACATATTAATAACAAATCTAGTTCCAAGTTCTGGTAGGCCAAGAGTTCCAGTAGAACACATAATATCATCCGCTGTTACTCCTAAAGCCGCAGGAGATGACAGAAGAGAAAATACATTTTTATCATCCATTGGCAAAGTTGTAACATCAATACCTGATAAATCTTGAAGCATTCTAAGTACTGTAGGATCATCATGGCCTAATATATCAAGTTTTAAAACATCTTGATCAATCGCATGATAATCAAAATGGGTCGTGCGCCATTCGGCAGTATTATCATCTGCTGGATATTGAAATGGAGTAAAATCATAAACATCCATATAAGCAGGAATAACAACAATTCCTCCAGGATGCTGCCCTGTTGTTCTCTTAACTCCAGTACAACCAAGCGCAAGACGTTCTACCTCTGCTGTTCTAACATCCGTAATTTCTTTTTCTTCAAAATATCCCTTTACATAACCAAAAGCTGTTTTTTCAGCTACTGTACCAATGGTTCCCGCACGATAAACATTGTCCTCTCCAAACAGTACTTTTGTATAAGCATGAGCACTAGCCTGATTATCTCCTGAGAAATTAAGATCAATATCAGGAACCTTATCAGCATTAAATCCTAAGAAAGTAGCAAACGGCATATCTTGGCCCTCTTTACCCAAAGCACTTCCACAACAAGGACAAACTTTATCTGGTAAATCATAACCTGATGAATATTCCTTTCCATAAGGTATACCACCATCATCAACAAATTCAGAATACTTGCAAGATTCATTACGACACAAATAATGAGCTGGAAGAGGATTTACCTCTGTAATTCCCATCATTGTAGCGACAAAACTAGAACCAACAGATCCACGAGAACCTACTAAATATCCTTCATCATTAGAATGCTTTACTAACTTTTGAGCAATCAAATAAATAACATCGAACCCACCACCAATGACTCCTCCTAATTTTTTAGGCATCATGGCAGAAAGCTCTTCATCACTACTTTCGGGGTTTGATACTTTTAACTCTTTATAAATTACTTCTTTTACTTTATCAAAACCTGCAAGAAGGGTCTCATGAAGTCTTCTAAAGAGTTCCTTTTCAAAGGCATCATCTGTTGCTTTGTCTCGACTAACCTCTTGCTTAATTGCCTCATATATTCCATCACCATATAACTCTTTACTAATACGCTCTTCAATATTAAAAGGAAGCGGATCTCCATACCAAGAACTAGCTCTCGTAAACACCATATCCGTAACTGTTTCAATACTTTTATCAATTTTTGGTGAAAAAGGAATACCTCCTGTATCAATAATAACCTCTATTTCTTCTACCATAGAAGCTATTTTATTAGGATTTCCTATTACTAACTCAGAAATTAACACCTCATCTTCTAAAAATTTAAAATTATCAAGCATCTCATCAGTCGTACGAAAATGATTGCTAGGAATTTTGGTAATACTATTACGTGCAAGAGGATGCCTACCACCACCTGGTACTTTTTGATTTACAATAATTTCTCTATAAATTCTATCTTCAGGACGAATATGATGCACATCTCCTGTTGCCACAATATACTTACCAGCATCCTTTGTCACTCGAATAATCTTTTTCAAATGTTCTCCAAGTTCTAACTCGTTTGCAAAATCACCCATTTGCAACATATGTTGATAACAATCTAAAGGTTGTACTTCAACATAGTCATAAAAACGAATAATATCAGATAATTCCTCTTCACTTTTACTTTTTGCCTCATTAAACACTTCAGATTCATAGCAACCACTACCAATAAAAAGCCCATCACGATACTTTTGAATAGCACTACGTAGAATTCTCGGAGTTTTATGAAGATAAGTGGTATTAGCCAAAGAAATAATTTTAAATAAATTTTTTAACCCTGTTTTATTCTTTACTAAAACATTAATATGATGACTACGACCATACTTATAAATTTCCTCTGTTGATACCAAATTATCAAGTTCATTCATGCACTCAATATTACGATTAGAAAGCTTTTGTAACATTTTGTGAAAAACCAAAGCCGTTCCTTCTGCATCATAGTCTCCTCTGTGATGAGCAGACTCATCCCAAGGAACATCATAACGTTTTACAAGCATTGACAAGGAATGTCTTGCATAATTGCTATCCATAGTACGGGAAAGCTCTAAAGTATCGATAACAGGATTTTTAAATTCGCCCAAATTATATTTTTGATAAGCCATCTCTAGAAAGGATACATCAAACTTAGCATTATGGGCAACCATCGGTAAATCACCAAAGAATTCAATAAACCTCTTTACAGCATTTTCCTCATTATCTTTTCCTTTTAACATACTATCTGTAATATTGGTAATTTCTGTAATTTTTTTAGGAAGAGGACGTCCTGGATTAATTAACTCATCATATCTTTCTAGTATTTCTCCATTACAGATCTTAACGGCACCAATTTCGATAATTGAATCAGCTCCACCTGCATTAAATCCAGTTGTTTCAAAGTCAAATACTACATAAGTTTGTTCTAACATATTTTTATCATTAGGACGTAGTACAATATTTACTTCATCATCAATCATAGAAATCTCCGTTCCATAAATGACTTTAAATTTTTCACTTTCTTCTTTTCCTTTATTATAACCAGTCACAAAATTATATACATGCGGAAAAGCCTGTGCCCCATTATGATCTGTAATGGCAATAGCCTTATGTCCCCAACTAATCGCTTGTTTTACTAATTTAACTTCATCTGCTACTCCATCCATCTGACTCATAAGAGTATGAGCATGAAGTTCTACTCTTTTTTCAGGATGTGTATCTTTCCTTTCTTCTTCACTACGTTCTACTTTGACAATATCTCGTGCATTTAATACAAGCTCACGTGCAAAAGTATCATTCTTAGTGTATCCTCTTATCTTCACCCATGTACCAGTTTTTAATTCCTTCTTTAGTCTATTATACTCTTCATCATCTCGTACAAACACTTTACAATATATACTATCTGAGTAATCTGTAATCTTTAGTGTAATAATCTTAAAATCAGTTTTCGCCGATTCAAAATATTCAACTGCAAAAATATAGGCCTCCACAGCAATATTATTATCTTCACCTAACAATGTCTTAATCTTAATGGTAGTATCTTTAAAATTACGTCCTAAAATAGCACCTTCATCTGTTGTAGTTTTTCTTCTCTTAGGCATCTGCTCTGTTTTTTTAGTATCAATGACAGGCGTTTCCTTCACACTAGCCAAACTAAGATCTAACTCTTTATGAATTTCTTCTAAAATATTATTATCCGCTCTAAGTTTTAATAAAATCTCTTCTGTATATCCCAAGTTATGATAATAATGATTAATATCAGAAAGCACCTCTTCCATACGGAGTTGCTCCATCTTATTAGAAACAACTAATACCAACTGTCCTTCTTCAATCAATAATTTATTTTCATAAATTTCTAAAACCTTCAGTTTCTCTTTTAAAAGATTCAAAACAAAGGGATAATAATCTTTAAGGGTTTGAATATCTAATTGTTCAAAGTGATAAATAAAAGAAATATCTTTGGCCTGAGAGTCCAATTTATATTTATTAGTTTCTAATTCTTCTAAAACCTCCCTAGGATACATTTCTTCATTATATATATATATAGTCCACGTTTGCATCTTCGGCGATACTACAATACGTTCTAATTTACTAGTAGCAAAAAAAGAAATATATTTCTCATCTATCCCTTCTTTTTCCAATAATATTTTTAACTTCTCATCCATAGTTTTTCTCCCCCCAAATAAAGAATATAACCCAAATACATAACTCATTCTAAAATGATAACCAGAATAAATATGTCATAACATCCTATTTCGATTTCCATACTTTAATCCAAAAGCAACAAGACAAGATAGTTCCCGATTAAAAATAGTAAATCAATAAAAAAGTCATGGGACTGTAATACAATACTCATCCCCAAACTATTTCTAAAATATCTTCAAACATAATATTGTTTTATATAATTTCCAACTCGTTAATTTTAACAATATATTTCTGATTTTTAATACAAAAATCAATAAAAGTACATAGATTTACCTTCTTTAATTGTTTTTCAAAAGTATATTTATCAATATCAAAGGCAATTTTATCACGCATCATATAATTTAGCATTTCTTCCTTTGTTGCCCCTAAATACATAAGCCAATAAGGATAGATTTGCCTTTTTAGATATTTTAGGGAAGGATCTCCCGTTAAGTAGTGACTTGTTTTACTAATTCTTGTATGAAACTCATTCAAAATAGCAAGTTCTATCACCGCTTGTACAATTTCTTTATAATCTTCTTGATAGTTTTTCATCTCTTTTCTAACGATTTCATAAATAAGTTCTACTAAAGTTTTCGTAGCATCATCATAATGTCTTCCCCAAACAATCGTATTTACTTTTCTACCCTTAGGCAAAGTTTTATCAACTACATCTAACTTAGAATCTACAATAAGTACATGATAAGGTTTTATATCAACACGCAAAATATCCTTCAAACAAGGAATTGCCACCTTTTTATATTCATCCCAAGTTTTTAAAAGTTCCACTCTAAATTTTTCTGTATTCTTCTTTATACGAAGATACGAGTCATTTTCCATTACAATATTATAGATAGTATCATCATCTGGAATAAAGTTTTTTGGATCCCTTAAAATAAGAGCATTATCCTGAAAAGTATCATTATATTGTTTTTTGTAATTTAACCAAATCTTTTGTTTAAGCGCTTGTACCCTTTCAGATATTGATGCCTGAAAAAGAATATTCCAAACAAGTACATAATCATTTACTACAAATTTTAAGTTCATATACTTCCCATCCTTACTTCATTCATATTTCTATATTTAATATTATCATAAATAACAAAAAAAGAGAAGATTTTTCCAAAGTTTCCAATTACTTAGCCCTCATTATTAAACTTAGGATTTAACGATAGTGTAATTTCCATCTTTTCTGTAATGGAAGTACCAGCTGGTACGCTTTGACTAGTAACATAGCCTCTACCCTCTAGTTTCACATTAATTCCTAAAAGTTTTAAAAGTGCACTAGCTTCCTTACTAGAATAGCCAGTAACATCAGGAAGTGTTAAATTAGTATCATTTGTTACTAAAAAAACTTTATCCTTACTAGTAATTTTATTTTTGGCTGCAGGATACTGTTTCACCACTTTACTTCCGTTTCCAATTACCACTTGATTTACTATTTTCTCATTTGTCAACTGCTGTAATACATCCTCTAATTTCTTATTTGTAAAAGCAGACATTTTATACTCTATAATTTCTTCTCCCACATTTTCTCCTGGTTCATGTCCATAGTATTTAGAAAGATTTACAACAAAACTTTTTACAGCATTCCAAATAACCTGTTGTACTCCTCCTGTTGGTCTTTTTACAGAAGCATAAATAATTACTTCAGGATCATCTTTGGGATAAATTCCTGAGAAAGAAGAAATAATATCATCCGCTCCTGTTAAGTAGCCGCCTCCATTTTCATTAGCAATTTGGGCAGTTCCCGTTTTTCCAACCAAACCATAACCTTCCATTTTATAACCTGAACCTGTATTACCATCCCCATTAACTGTCTCATCCATCAAAGCTATAATTTTATTTACTGTTGAAGTAGATGCCACCCGTTCTATCTCTTTTCTCTTCCCCTTAAAAATCACTTCTTTTGTAGTAGGATCCACAATCTTTTCTACTAAATAAGGTTTCAAAAGCATTCCATCATTCGTAAGAGACGTCAGCGCTTGAATATTTTGCATCGGTGTTGTCGTAATACCTTGACCGAAACCAGCATTGTAGACTTCTGTTTCATATTTAAATCTAAGATTCCCACCTTCTTCATTCGGTAGAGAAATTCCTGTTTTAGAGCCAAAACCCAATCGTCTAAAGTATTGTCTTAACATAGCACTATTCATATGACGATTAATCAAATGAATAATTCCAACATTACTAGACAAAGCATATCCACGATCAAAAGAAATTGTTCCCCATCCATTTCGATTCCAATCCCCAATTTCTGTGCCATCCTCTGTCACATATATACCAGATGGATATGTCTCACTACCAGAGTATACACCATTTTCCATAGCAGCCATATAAGTAAATGTTTTCATAGTAGAACCTGGCTCATAAGGAGAAGAGACGGTTTGATCTAGATAGTTTGTAATATCTCTTTTATTAGGATCAAAAGAAGGTGTTGTCGCTGATGCTAAGATTTTTCCTGTTTTGGCATCAGCAACCACCATAGTAAACCATTCAAAACCTGACTCTTCACTCGCCATACGAAGAGCCTGTTCTACAAAAAATTGAACATTGCTATCAATTGTCAGATAAATATCTTTTCCCTCTACAGCATCTTTTCTAACTTCATTGGCGTAGGCAATTTTATATCCCTTTAAATCTTTTTGATAAGTAACATAGCCTGTCTCACCTTTTAAAATTTTATCATAATATAGTTCTAATCCCATCTCTCCTACTATAGTATCCTTCTCTTCTCCATCTTCTACTGTTGTTACATTCTTGGCATACCCTAAAGTATAAGATAGAAAATTTCCTTTTGGATAATATCTTTTATAACTTTCGACAAAATCAAGTCCTGGCAAATTCAAAGCCTCTATTTTATTTTTAGTAAGCTCCGTAAGATTTTTTCCTTTACTACCAAATTCTGTCTGATAGACATTTTCTTTACTTAAATACTTTAAAATTTCTGCCTCATCCATCTCAAGAATTGGTGCTAACTCCTTAGCAGTCTTTTCTTTGTCTACAACATGTTGTGGCTTCTTTTTATTCTCTGTTCTCTTTTCTGACAAATAGGCAATTAACTTATAAGAAGTAACACTCTGTGCTAAAACCTCATTGTCGTTTGAATAGATAGTACCACGTTTTGCTGTTAATATTTCTGTCTTTGTCGTTCTTTGTGCTGCTAATTTTTTAAGATTCGTACCATCAATAGTAGATGACAGACCTAACTGAACAAGTCTTGCAATCATCATGGCAAAACAAAAAAGAGCTATAACAATAATCATATTACTATATCTTATATTATTTCTCTTTCGTTTCTTATTCTTTTTAGTCAAGTGTCTCACATCCTATTGTTATTTATCGATTGTTTTTATGTTACTATTATTATAACTTAATCCTTGATCTTGCGCAACTTCTTGAATTTTTGTAAGAGAGGCTAATTCATTAATAGTCATTGCTAGACTTTCATTTTTCTTAGACTGCTCTTCAATTTGTTTTTTTTGCTTTTCTACTTCAAAGTTAATTTGAGCAAGAGTTGCTTTTGAAAACACAATAGAAACTGGTGCTATTAATAATAGAAAAATTGCAAAAGTATATAATAGTTTTTCAAAGCGAGACATTTTAAGACGTTTTTTCACTTTTCTCATAGCTAACACCCTTTCCCTTCTTATTTTACTCTTTCAATTACGCGCAATTTAGCACTTCTTGCTCTTTTATTATTAAAAATTTCTTCCTCTTTTGCGACAATCGCTTTATGATAAACTAGACGAAAATCTGGCAAATACTTATCAGGAATATCAGGAAGTCCTTTTACTTTATCATCTATTTTTGTTGCTTTTTTAAAATAATTTTTTACAATTCTATCTTCTAAAGAATGAAATGTAATAACAGCTACACGCCCACCTACATTTAGTAAAGATAATGCCTGTTCTAATGCTGGTTCGATTACATCCAACTCATGATTCACTTCAATCCTTAAGGCTTGAAAAATCTGTCTGGCAGGATGCTTATGAATACGAAACTTCAAAGGAACCGCTTCTTTAATAACTTCTACAAGTTCTAATGTCGTTTCAATGGGCTTTTTTTCTCTGTAGTCCACAATATGCTTTGCAATATTATTTGAAAACTGAGACTCTCCATAGTCTCGAAAAATCCGACTCAACTCTTTTTGAGAGTATTCATTTACTATGTTATAGGCAGAAAAAGAACTACTCATATCCATTCTCATATCGAGTCTTGCATCTTCATGAAAGCTAAAACCACGAGACGCATCATCTAACTGCGGGCTAGATACCCCTAAATCAAATAAGACCCCATCTACAAATGAGATATTTTCTTCTTCCAATTTTTGTCTCATATTACAAAAGTTACTTTTTATAATAGTGAAGTTAGTACCAACCTTACTTAAACGATTGGTACTATAACGAATCGCTTCACTATCCTGATCAAAGGCGAATAAAAACCCCTCTTTTATTCTAGCCAAGATGTAAGAACTGTGCCCTCCATAGCCTAAGGTCGCGTCAACAATTATGGAGTTTTCCTTTAAATTCAAGGCATCTATTGCCTCATTTAATAAGACACTGATATGTTTCATTAAATATCCACTCCATCAAAAAGGTTTTCAGCAATATCGGACATGTTGTCTTTTGCAGAATCGAAAAAAGCATTCCAATTATTTTTTGACCATATCTCTAGGCGATCTCCACTACCAATAATAATGCATTCTTTTTCTAATCCTGCATAAGAGATAAGTGGAGAAGTAATGTGAATGCGACCTTGTTTATCGAATTCTGCTTCACTAGCGCCTGATAAAAAGAATCTCATAAACTGCCGAGCATCCTTTTTTGTGAAAGGTAGGCTTTCTAATTTATGAACAATTCGCTGAAAATCGTCTTCAGAATAGACAAAAAGACAATTTTCAAGTCCGCGAGTAATAATGAATTTTTCCCCTAAATCCTCTCGAAATTTAGAGGGAATAATAATTCTTCCTTTATCATCAAGAAAATGATGATACTCTCCCATAAACATAGAAATCCCCCACTTTTCACCACAATCAACCACTGCTTAGTTTAATAGTACTATAAACAGACTATTTTGTAAAGGAAGAGAAAAAAGTTAAATGAAAGTTTTTAAAATTTTACAATAATTTTACATACAAAACTCTGATATTAACCTCTCTTACCTGATTATATTTCCCTTTTATTGTATACTTAACCTATAAATATCAATAAGCATTTAAAAAACTCATAAAGTATCTTACTTTATGAATTTTTTTGCTTTTTACAAAATTTTATTTAAATATCAAAACTTCTAAATTCCCTAGCATGGTAGCTAAGCTGTACTCAACACAAGGCGGAATGAGACATTACTGTCGATATTACCACCAGTTCTGCTACAATAGAAAACACCTGCATCACTATTATTACGAAAGAAGCCGCCACGCACAAGCCATGGGTATTGTGCTGTTGCCAGATATGTATAATCTCCATACCATCCCGCTGCCTCATTTAAGGCTTGACTTATACATGCTTTTTCATTACATGCTGTTAATAGATTACTACTTGTATAAAAATCATAATACTTATCTTCCAAAAAGTCCTTCCCTGTAAATGTCGTTCCATCCTGTAATAGTCCTGTATATCCTGAATTAGATGTTGAATGCCATCCTGAATATTTCTCTCCTTTTGGTGCATAGTCTCCCATCATATACTCCCAGGCTCCTCCTGACATATCATAAATCCCATATATCGTTCCTGTTGTTGACGAGCCTGTTCCTTCAAGTGATTTTTCATATGTATATTGACATCCATAGTCTGTAGCACCATTACTTGGGGACCCATAACTACATCCTGTTATACCCTCGCTTGACTTACTCTGATATATCTCTTTATTCACTCCTGTATAATTCTTATTTCCGATTTTTCCATATTTGCTTTGGGAAAGATAGGCAGGAAGTGCCCACTCACTATTCTTCATCGCATGGGAATCCATTACTTTATTGTTAAATCCATAGCGATTATTATTCTTCATCATGTTAATTCCTACTTCGGCAATATTTGCTACTTGAATATTTCTCCAACTTGGCACATTGGGTTTTATCATAGCGTCTAGGTTTGTGACATTTCCTCCCCCATATTGAGCACTCGGATTACTACTACTTGTCTCAAACTTTCCTACCCAGATTCCACTCAACTCTTCACTTCCAAACATAAATCCGTCTGGGGTTCTCCAGCCACTTCTCTTTTCTACTACTTTATATTGCGCACTTCCGAGCTCTTTCTCAGTTTTCTTTATAAACTTAACATCAATTTCTCCTGGTAATGATAAGGTTGGGGCACTGTTCAAATATACTCCCTTCTTTCCATAATAGGCATCTCCATCTTCACTTCCTATTGTATAAGAGTATCTTGGCACATACACCCACATTGTTTCGATATCACTCATAGGAATTGCTGTCCCACTTGTCGCACTTTGATATTTACTTCTTGTAGCACTTGTTACCGTTACAGCATTGGCCCACTTTCCAAAATCATAATCGTACCAATTATTATCATCTGCCTTTACCCAACTGCTACTAGATTCATCCCATACTACTTTTATCATATTTGCTTCTGTATCTACTACTGGTATGATTCCTTCTACAATCTTTTTACCACTAGGAAAGACTAACCTCTTATTATAAAGTCCTCCATTACTTCCAAAAGTAATTACTTCATCTTTATCTGTATTATTTGCTATCTTTAATCTATACGTTTTTACTCCATTATCTTTAATAACTTCTCCTTCTTCTCCCACGGGCTCATCTTTTGTACTATCATAGCTTACATTCACTCCATCTGCTACTTCATACCAAAAATTAAACTTTGCATCTCGCCCATTTCCATTCTTCAAAGTAATTACAATTTCTTTACTTTCTCCACTTTTGATTATCATACTATTGTTACTCTCTAGACTATCACTTGCTATTGTTGCTGCTATTTCTCCTGTTACGATATTTAGGGAACCCTTTCTTTCTGCACCACTTGTAAACAAAGCATAGGAAAAGCCTCCAACCATCAAAAACAAACTAATAATTCCTATCAATATAATGTAATTGTTATTCTTCAATCTCTTCCATTGATACTTTATTCTTCCTAACATTCTCTAACCTCTCTTTTATCATAAAGTTAGCTACTTTATGACTTTTAAGGTTATTTTTCTTTTATATCAATCCTTCTTTTTCTTTTGACTATTCTTATGACTGCTTTTCTTCATGATTAAATTTTATCTCACCTCATCATTATCTCCATTTTTTGACAATCTTTTGACTACTTAATATCACTACTATTCTTTTTGCTTTCTTATTTCTCAATGCTGCTGACTTCTTTCGCTTGATTATATTCCTCTTCCATCGTATACTTAATTTATAAATATCATAAGCATTTAAAAAAACTCATAAAGTAGCTAACTTTATGAA